>NZ_JAQMIL010000020.1:0-118262 GCF_029990105.1 Bradyrhizobium sp. Arg237L
AATATCGATGACCAACTCGGCCCCGAATTCGCTTTGGATGACGACGTCGATGGGCCGCTTGTCCTCGATCACGGGATGCGGCCGGAACAGAAAGTCGCGGTGTGAGAGATCAAGGAATGGAAGCCGCGATTTTCGAACAGTTTCAGGATGTTATCGTCGATCTCGTATCAAGGTGGCCTAGGGAGAAGCTTCGATCATCGTTGAGCCGCATTTATGATGAAGCGACACACATCGTCCGCGACGCCAAGCGCGCCAAACAGAAGGGCGAGCTCAGCACGAACGATGCTGGCCCGACACGGACGCAAACGACGCACCACACTCGCTCATGTCGTCGCGGTGCCGTCTGCAGTGGCCGGCATCGATCTCCTGGCGACCATGGCTGAGCGAATCGGCTTCCGCTTCGCGGCAGTCGCGGGAGTATCGGTCGTTCCTATTCCCTATGGCGCGGAGAGATTTACTATTGACCTTCTCCACACGCGCCGCGCCATGAACGACCCGACGCTGCGCTGGTTCAGCGAACTGGTGAGTCGTGTCTGCAAGAAGCTATGAGATCGATACCCCAAAGTGCAGACCGCACCCGATCTTTCGAGCGCGTGTCAATGATCGATGCAACACCGACGTGGCGAGCCATCAATACCGAGACTAGCAATCATCCGTTCCTGCCGGCGGTCAAAGTCAACTGATCGCCGTCCTGCGGGACCAGCAGCTGCTGCGGTCCAATCTCCTCGTTGCGCGCGTATTTCAGCAGGTCGTCCCGGCTTACCGTCGCATGATCCAGGGCCTCCATATGTGTTGCGATCACCACCGTGTCGGGCGCGAGCCGGCATGTCGCGACTGCTTCCGCGGCATCCATCGTGATGAGATCACCATCCCATTTTGCGCCGCAGGGGTGGATGACGATGATTTCCGGTCGGCTTTCTACGATAGTAGCCTCGACCGCCGGATAAAGCACGGTGTCGCCGGCCCAATACAGTGACGGCTCGTCCTTCGCCGTCATGGTAAAGCCCATCACGGATCCCATCTTCTGCACGACCGGCCCCAAACCATGGCTGCCCTCGCGCCGCTGGAAGTGGATGCCTTGCCAAATAACTGTATCGACGAGAGGTGTGACGTTGTTGAATCCATGGGCCCGGATCTTGTCTTCATCGCCGGGCTGACAAATCAACGGAAGATGTTTTGGCACCAGCTCCTGCGCGATAGGATCGAAATGGTCGGCGTGCAGGTGCGATACAACGACGAGTTCGACCCCATCGAGGATCTCCTCCGGGCTCATCGGCAGGTCGACGAGCGGATTAGGGGCGCGCCCGGTGAAGGAGGGCCGGGAGCCCTTTGGCGCAAAGAATGGATCAATCAGCACCGATCTGCCCAGAATGTCCAGCTTCAGGGTCGCATTGCGCAAGAGCCTGAACTTCATCATCGTCTCCTTTAATAGAGGTTGTTGCGCGCGTCGGCGTCGATGCGAGCCTCGATATCGACGACACTCACGCCTGATGCTCCCGTCTGGTCCGCCAGTATCCGGCCAAGCGTCGGAAACTCCGAGCGGTCGAGGCGATACTCGCCGCTCCACAACCGCGCGCGCTTTAGCGCCTTGCTGCAATGGAGAAATGCCTCCTGAACGGTGACGACGATTGCGAGTTTTGGCACCCTGTCGCGCACCGCCATCGAGTCCAGCAGCGGCTGCGATCGTGTCAGGCGTGCCGTTCCGTTCACGCGGAGCAACTCGTCAATGCCCGGTATGATGAACAACAGACCGATGGAGGAATCAGTGAAGAGGTTTTCGATCGTGTCGAGGCGGTTGTTTCCGGGTCGATCCGGAATGGCCAAATGCTGCGGATCGAGGATGCGGACGAAGCCCGGGCGCATCGCCGCGCGGGCTCACGTCGTGGCCGCGTGCGGGATGGGATGAGCCGACGATCACCAGTGGCGACTTCGCAATGAAACGGCAGCAATGGGCATCGAGCCGATCGAGCTGCTTGGCGCGAACTAGGGCGGAAGGCTGCGCATATGGCGGCCGCAGTTCGTCGGTCCCGGCGAGATAAGTCAGATCTTCAAGCATCGGACGACAGGCTCCTCAAACGCCGAGGAAGCTGTGGCATGTCCGAGCCGTTGACCAGTGGCACGAATGCCGGCTATCGTAAAAATAATGCCAAACCCAGCGACCCGTTCCAGCAGGTCCGATACGTCACGGCGCAAGCAAACCGTGGCCGTGCTCGCCTATGACGGGGTCAACGCCTTCGAGCTTGGCCTGGCAGTCGAGGTCTTCGGCATGGCGACCAACTGGTACCGTGTCGTGATCTGCTCGGAACGGCCGGGACAGCCCTTGAAGGCCAATAACGGTCTCAAGGTCATTGTCGACGGAGGAATCCGGACATTGTTCCGCGCCGACACGATCATCGTGCCGGGCTCGCTCGATATCGTGGACTCCCCACCTCCGGTCTTGCTCGAGGCGCTCAGGCGCGCGCACCGGCGCGGCGCGCGGATGGCCTCGATCTGCGCCGGCGCCTTCATCCTTGCCGCGGCAGGACTCCTCGACGGCCGGCGCGCCACCGCGCATTGGGCGCATACTGAGACCCTTGCACGGAGATATCCGCATATTCAAGTCGACGCCAACGTGCTCTACGTCGAGGACGGCAATGTCATTAGTTCGGCCGGCCGCGCCGCGGGGCTCGACCTATGCCTCCACATCGTGCGCCGGGACTATGGCGCCGAGATCGCCAATCGTGTCGCGCAGCGGCTCGTGATTGCTCCGCACCGCGACGGAGGACAGGCGCAATTCATTCCGCAGCCGGTTCGCAAGGCTGAAGGTGATGTCCTCGCCTCGACATTTGTCTGGGCCCAACGCCATCTCGACCGCGACCTGACCATCGCAAATCTGGCGTCGCGAGCAAGGATGAGCCGTCGCACCTTCATCCGCCGGTTCGAGGACGCCACCGGCATGTCGCCGGGCGAGTGGGTCGTACAGGCGCGCGTGGCCAAAGCACGCGAGCTCCTGGAGGGAACACGGCTCCCGATCGAGACCGTCGCGACGGAGACCGGATTCGGCTCGGCGGATGCGATGAGGCACCATTTCAGGACACGCCTTGGCACCAGCCCCGCGCTCTACCGGGCTGCTTTTCGAGCGCCGGCGCGATAGCGACCAGGCCAGCAGATAAAGTAATTCTACCGAAAGTCATTTCGATGGCAAACGACCGCTTCCGATCGGGCTGAGCAAAAACATCACCCTTGTCCGACGATCAACGCATTTGAGCCATAGAACTAACCGCAGTCCTGCGACGTTGACCGATCAATCATAACGGGGGCGGCACGATGGGTCCGGAGGGTGGCACGCGATTGTCATAGGTAGTGGCGCCCGCGGCGTCCTGCTGGCCTTTCAATTGCTGACGACGTCCCCGTCCAACTTCCGCGCAACGCTGATCGAGAAGCGGCCCGAAATCGTCCGCGGCCAAATCGCGCCGCAAGGATGCATCAAGTGCGCTCATCGGCTCATCGAGCAACAACAATTCCCGCTCGAAAGAGAGTGCGCGCGCCCTCTCTTGGAATGGTGACTTACCTTGTTCGGACGATGCCAATCCAAGCAATAGCGGCGGCGACAACAAGCATAGCTGCTGAAAGCACGGCGGCAGCATGCATCCCTGGCACGATGTGTTCGTTACCACCAGCAATCAGCGCGCCGAAGACGGCCACGCCGATAGCTCCCCCTGCCTGTCGCGCAGAGTTGAGCACCGCGGAAGCCGTGCCGGACCAGCTTTTTTCCACACTGGACAGCATCGCGTTGGTCATCGCTGGGACAGCCAGACCCATACCGGCTGGAATCGCAAGGAACGGTAGCAGCATAGCGAAATAGCTGCTTTGCGAATCGAGTTGCAGCAACAGGGCAAAGCCAGCAGCACAAACAAGCGCACCCAACACCATTGGTCTGCGATCACCATACTGACCAGCCATCCAACCGCTGAACAGATTAGCCACGATAAGGGTAGCCGTAAGTGGTAGGAAAGCAAATCCAGCTCGATCGGCAGTGTAGCCCTGAACGTTTTGCAGATACAGGCTGACAATGAATATCAGACCGTAATAAGTGAAGTTGATGGCAATGCCGAATAGTACGGTCGGACTAAAGTTGGGGCGGCGAAACAAACTTAGAGGCAGCATCGGATAAGCCGCATTACCTTCGATGTACACGAATATCAGTGTGCACAGGACGGCAGATGCCAAACCGCCAAATACCCATGGGTGAAAGAAGCCGAGTGCACCGGATTTGATCACTGACGCGATCAGACAAGTCAGCGCCACAACAGCGAAAATTTGCCCACCTATGTCAAAGTATCGTCGCCGGTCGCGCGGGACTTCCGTGAGACGCGCCGTTGTTGCTACGCCTAGCAGACAAAGTGGTAGGTTAACGAAAAAAATACTGCGCCAGCCCAGCGTACTAAGCAGCAGCCCGCCAACAATGGGGCCACAAGCTACTGAAACTCCGGCGGTTGCGGTCCAGATGCCGACAGCGCGAGCCCGCAACCGTGTATTGTTTGCGCAAGCGTGATTGAGAAGAGCGAGCGAAGGAGGAACCAATATAGCCGCGCCAATGCCATGCATTATGCGGGCCGCAATTAACTGCTGAACCGATTGGACCGCTCCGCAAATAGCCGAAGCCACCGCAAATATGGCAAGGCCAATTAAGTAGGCTCGCCTAGCACCCAGCCAATCGCCAAATGCTCCAGCCGAGAGAAGCAGCACGGCGAATGTCAAAGAATATGCGTCTACTACCCACTGCAAGTTAGAAATGCTCGCATTGAGTTCGATACTCAACTGAGCCAGAGCGACATTGACAATGGATACATCCAATTGCACTACGGCAAAGCCGATGCTGGTGGCTGTGATAACCAAAGCGATGGGTGTGGCCTCGGAGGGAGCAGATTGCTCTCGTTCCCGATAGGGCACGGTAAGTCTCCATGAAGACTAGATTGACTTGCCCTGTCCGACACTTGCCATTGAAGGGCTCGATAGAGCTATTGTCCGTTAGCTGCCGATTCAGAAAAGTTGAGTAGCATGCCGCGTTGTCACCTACAGATCGATGTCGACCATTGAGAGCGCGATCTCTAATAGCCACCTATGAGGCACATCTGGTCTTCGGTGCTGACAGCCTCCTCTCGGATATCTTCGTTAGAGTAAACCGATGTCCACCATGCGCCAGGAGCGTCAAGAAGATCGACTCATCAGGCGACTAGCTGAAAGCCGAAGGAGCGACGAATGGATAAGACCGCTCCAATTCTGAAGCAAAGGCAAGGGTAGTGCGATCGTGCAGATGCGGACCGATGATCTGCACGCCGATCGGCAACCCATTGACCGAATCAATCGGCACTGCTGTTGCTGGCAAAGACGGGAGCGTTGCGAGGCCGGCCCAGAAGAGCTGGTCGTTGTAATCCACGTCGTGACCATTGATCCGCAGCGTGCGTTCCTCGCGCGATTTCGCTTCGTCAATCGGAAATGCTGCGCTGACCGTGGCCGGTGCAATCACCACATCGAACCGTTCGAAGAAGTCAGCCCAATCTCTCTTTAAGTGCGCGCGTCTCTCTTCGGCCAGGAGCCAATCGCGGTGGCGTTGCGCATAGGCCCGAGCCGTCTGCAGGACATAAGGAGTGACGTTTGCTCCCTGCTCCTCGCTGCGGCGTACCGCATCGTCAAATACCGCAACGGGCAGCCGGGCCGTTGCGGAGCCGCGCAACAGCTGCACGTAAGTCGCATGGTATGATGCATGATCGGTGAACGGGAGAGACTCCTCGACGACGCTCGCGCCCTCCTCCCTCAATCGAGCAGCCAGAGCGCGTATCGCCGCACGATAGGGCTCGTCAACCTCCGCAACCGGCGAATTAGTGACGATCGAAATGCGGAAATCCCTCAGTCGGGTCGCCCGCGGCTCTGGCAGATCGAGGCGCCATCCGCTGGCTGCATCGCCTGCCGGTCCCGCCAGAATATTCAGAGCGAGCGAGAGGTCGGCGACCGAACGCGCAAGTGGTCCACTCGTGACAAGATCGTTGCCGATCAGACTGCCTGCGCGCTCGTTGCCGAGATCGGGAACGATTCCAGGCGTCGGCTTATGACCGAACACGCCACAGAAGTGAGCCGGCATGCGGATGGACCCGCCGGCGTCGCTACCAAGTTCAAGCGGCGTCAGTCCGGCAGCAAGTGCAGCACTGGCGCCTCCGGACGAGCCGCCCGGGGTTTTACTGAGATCCCACGGATTGCGCGTGGTACCATAGATTGCATTATAGCTCTGCCAATCGATCAGATTCAGCGGAACGTTCGTCTTGCCGAAGATAATTGCGCCTGCGGACCGCAACCGATCGATAATCACGGCGCTGCGCGGCGCAATGAAATCTCTCAGCGCGGGATCGCCATAGGTCGTCGGCCAACCGGCGATATTGTTACTCTCCTTCACGGTGACAGGTAGCCCATGGAGCGGCCCCCAGGTCTGGCCCTTCGCCGTCGCGGTGTCCGCCTCGTCGGCGCGTGCACGTGCAGCGGCGAGGTCAGTGAAGATGACGGCATTTATCGAGCCATTCACCTTGTCGAGCCGCTCGATATGAAATTCGAGCAGCGCCCTCGCCGAAAACTCCTTGTTTCTTAACCGAGCGAGGAGTTCAGTCGCCGATGCAAAAGCGAGGCGTTTATCGATCTTGCTGGATCGTGACGTCATAGACGCTCCCCGGTTGGCAGATCACTGGGCACATATTCCCAGAATACGACGCGCCTTTGCACCGCCCGAACGGCGAAGCTGCTGAAGACGCCGAAAACGGCAAGGATGAGAACGCCCGCGAACATCGCAGCTACGTTCATGTTCACCGTCGCCGCGCCGATCAGGTAACCAACGCCGCGCTCGGCCGCGACGAACTCGCCGACAACAGCGCCGATCAGTGCCAGCACGATACCGATCTCGAGGCCCGCGAAGATCGCGCCCGCAGCCGCCGGCAGCTTGATATGAAGAAATATCCACCAGGACGGACGTGAGAAGGATCGCGCCATCGCCACCAGCTCCGGATCAGTCCGACGGATGCCGCCAATCGTGTTCACGAGCAGCGGAAAAAAGCAGATCAGAGCGACCAGAACGACCTTCGACGCGAGACCAAAACCGAACCAGACGAGGATCAGCGGCGCGAGTGCGACCTTGGGCGTTGCTTGTATCGCCACAATATAAGGAAAGACGAAGCGCTCGAAGAGTTGGCTTTCGGCCACCAGCACACCCGCTACGATCGCGAGGATCGAGCCAATCGCGTAGCCAATGAGCGTAGCCGAGACGGTGAACACAACATGCGGCCAAAACTCTCCCGAGGCCAGTCCCGACCACAGGGCTTGAGCCACGGCCAAAGGCGCAGGTAACAAATAAGGCGGGAGGCCGCCGGGACCGGTGGCGTAGCTCCATGCTGCGAGAATGAGCGATAGCGTCACCAGTGGCGGCAGCAGCCACTTCAACCACTTCATCGTGCCGTTCCACTATTGCTGGCGACGGCGTCGAACAGACGACGCAGTTCGAGCGCCAATGTGTTGAATGTCCCGCCTCCCATCGTCTCAAGCGTGCGCGGGCGCGGCAGATCGACCTTGATGTCCGCCAAAATGCGCGCCGGGCGCCCGGCGAGCACCACGACGCGGTCGGCCAGGAACAGCGCCTCCGGTATCGAATGTGTGACGAAGATCGCGGTCCGCCGCTCCGTCATCCAGATGCGCTGAAGTTCAAGCGACAGCCGCTCGCGCGTCATCGCATCGAGAGCAGAGAAAGGCTCGTCGAGCAGCAAAAGACGGGGATCATGCAGAAGCATACGCGCTAACCCCACGCGCTGCGCCATGCCGCCGGAGAGTTGATCGGGATAAAGATGTGCGCTTTCGAGCAGCCCCGTCATCTCAAGCAGGCGATCGGCCCGCGCCGCTTCCTCGCTGCTGGCGCCGCGGGCAAAGCCGACGGGCAACAAGACGTTATCGCGCACATTACGCCACGGAAGTAATGTCGGCCGCTGAAACACCATGCCGACATCGCGATGCGGACGACGGACCTCCGTGTTGCCCACCATCACCCGTCCCGCCTGCGCGATTGCAAGTCCAGCGAGAAGCTTCAGGAGCGTCGACTTGCCGCCACCGGAGGGGCCCAGCACGGCAAGGAACTCCCCCGCCTCCGCCGAAAGCGACAAGTCGTCGAGCACCGGAGCGTTCGCGCGCCCCGGATATGAGAAGCGGACGCCGGACAGCGCAACCAGCGCCGGCCGGGACGTCGCCTCAAGTCCAACAGCGGTCATGGCAGCGCGCGAGCGCGGGCGACGAGAGCGTCACGATCAAATTTGACGAAGCCTGGGACCAGTTTGTTGCTGAAATAGGCATCGAGAGGAATGTCTTCGGACGCGAATTCGCCATAGCGATACATCTCGCCGACATAGGTGCGGATGACGTTGAGATCGTAGGCACCCGGCACGCGCGCCTTACCGTCCGAATCGCGTAGCAATGGCTCGACCCATCGCTGCAGCAGGCGGACATTGGCTGCCAGAGCCGCGGCGGCGTCACCCTGCGGCCGCGCCGATGGATTCTTTCGCCAGAATGCCTCGACACAGCCGCGTGGGTTGGTATCGCAAACCACGAGCGCCTTGGTCCAGGCGCGCCCGAAGCGCTCGAGTAGATCCGGATTGTCGTCGAGCGTCGAGCGATGCGCGATATATCCGTTCACTACCGTTTGGCGGAACGCAGGCGGATAAGCGAGCCTGCGCGCGGCCACGCCTTCCTGCTCCAGCAAATCGATCCATGTGCTGTTGAAGTTCAACGCCTGCACGCGGTCTTCGCGCAGCGCGTGAAAGCCGGCGCCAAGAACACCGACTGCAACGATCTGCACGTCCTTGCCCGGCGTCAAGCCTGCCGCACGGAGCAAAGCACGAGTCTGCGGGATCGTCCCCCACGTCAGCGCACCAACACCGATGCTCTTGCCACGCAGGTCGGCGATCGTGCGAATATCAGAGTCTGCCTTGACAGCGAGTTCGAGCGTATTCCTCGGACCAGCATTGTAGAAATACGAGACCGGCAACGGCTCGCTCCCTGGTTTGTGAGCAGAGAGCAGCGTCTCGGGAAGCGGCAGTGCGATCGTAATGTTCTTCTGCAAGAGTTGCGGCAGCAATGCGCCAGCACCGGCGAGCACCACATATTCGACGTCGAGATTTTCATCGCGAAACAATCCGAGTTCATCCGCAATGGATTGCACGCTGCCTTCTGTCACCGTTGGCGGGATGCCGAGACCAACTTTCACGCGGTCGGCCGCCTGTGTCGGCGCCTGCGACGCCTGAACCAGAACTGCTGCTGCGGCGAGCCAAGTGATCGTGAAAAAACGCCGAAAGGAAAATGTGCCCGGCAACCGTTCGCCCTTGAAACAATTTACCACCTTCGGCGTCACTCGAGAGAAAATCATGCCAAATCCTTGATTTACAAAGGCTATTTCGCATGACAAAAGTATCGCGTCAACGCATCGCTTAACGTGCACGACATGGTTTTACGACCACCTGCATGAAAGCCGGTCATTGCGCGATACGAACACTCGTGTTCCGCCGAGCTTCCCTTTCATCCACGGTGCTCCGCAGCGGCCGAAAATCTTTGTCCAGAATATTATCCTCCCACTTGCCTCAGATTGAGAACGAAATCACTCGATAGGTCCAAGAACCGAAAGTATCGTTCTTATTCCATGCGGATCGGCGAGATTACTTTTCGCAACTGCATCTTTTGACTAAGTGTGGCTCACCGCGCCCTCCACTCTCAGGGTTGCGTCATCACCCATTGAGCCATTTGATGAACTTCCACTTGCCTGCGCACGACGTCAAAACGCCCGCTATTGCGTTGAATGGCATCGAGAAAAGCTTCGACGCGCTCAAGGTCCTCGAAAACATTTCGCTCGTGGTCTCTCCAGGCGAAGTCGTGGCACTGATCGGAACGTCGGGCTGCGGCAAGAGCACATTGCTGAACATCATCGCGGACCTCCTGCAGCCGGACCGCGGCGAGATCAGCGTGAATGGCGCCGTCAACAATCTGCGAAGCGACCGCGATCGCATCGCCTACATGTTCCAAGAAGATCGTCTGCTGCCCTGGCGAAGCATCCGCGCCAATGTCGCATTCGGCCTCGAGGCGCAGCACATGGACAGATCGACGCGGCGCGCGAAGGCGGAGGCCATGCTGGCACACGTCGGTCTGTCCGATTTTGCAAAATCGTGGCCGCACCAGCTCTCCGGCGGAATGCGCAGCAGGGTTGCGCTTGCGCGCAGCCTCGTCGTTGAGCCGCGCATCCTGCTGATGGACGAGCCATTTTCCAAGCTCGATCCACAGACGCGCAGCCAGATGCATGGCGAGGTCATCCGCCTGCAAAAGATTCACGGCATTACGATTCTGTTCGTCACCCATGACATTGAAGAAGCCGTGGTGCTGGCGGATCGCATCGTCATGATGAGTCCGCGGCCGGGCCGCATCCGCAGCATCAAGACGCTGGACCTACCGCGTCCACGTATCCCAACCGACCCCGTCGTGAGCGAGCAGATCCGCCAGTTGCGGATCGAGGCATAGATATGTCTTCGTTGACACGCTTCACTGGCGTATTTCTGCAGCGTTGCCTGTTGTTCGGCGCTATCGCTTTGCTGTGGTGGTATGCCGCAAGCCAGGTGCCGTCGTTTGTCTTGCCGGGACCAGCCAAGGTCCTCGGTGCCATCGGCGATCTCCTGCAAAGCACGACGTTTCGCCACGATGTCGGCGCTACCATGAGCCGCGTCTTCAGCGGCTTCGCGATCGCTGCCGTCACCGGCACACTGGCCGGCCTCATCCTCGGCTCCAATCGCACTCTCGCGACCTTCTTCGAGCCGATCCTCGCCATTCTCAACACCGTCTCGTCGGCCATCTGGGCGATCTTCGCGATCATCTGGTTCGGCATATCGGACGCCACGACCATCTTCGTCGTATTCATGACGGCCTTTCCACTGATCCTCACCAATGTCTGGCAGGGAACGCTGATGGTCGACCGGCAATATGTCGACCTGGCACGATCGTTCCGAATGTCGCGGCCGCAAATTCTTTTCAAGGTCTACCTGCCGAGCATTCTCCCTCATTTCTTCTCGGGTGCGCGCCTCGCCTTCGGTTTCGGATGGCGGGTGTCGCTGGTCGCCGAGACATTGGGATCGTCAGACGGCATCGGCTATCGCCTGCGCCAAGCCGCCGATCTCGTGCAGAGCGACAAGGTGTTCGCCTGGACGCTGTTGCTGGTCGCGTTGATGCTGGCGCTCGAAGCCGGCCTGCTCAAACCGCTGGAACGCGCACTATTCCGATGGAAATCTTGATCCCTGAGGCATGAGGCTCTCTCCATGAAGCTCCGAAAATTCCTGCTTGCCGCTGCGGCTGTCGTGGCTGTCGCCGCCGCAATGCCGGCTGAGGCCGGCCAAAAGGTTCGCATCGGCTATTGGACCAGTGGTGTAAGCCTCGGGTTTGGTTCAGTGCTGCAGTCCAAGGATTTCCTCAATCAGCGCGGCATCGATGCGGAATTCGTCCACTTTCCGGACGTGAATGCGCCGTTGCGCGCGCTCGCATCCGGCTCGATCGATCTGGCCTTCGGTGCCCCGCTCGCTGGTGTCTTCAGCACCGCCGCGGAAGGCGTGCCCATCAAGATCTTCACGGCGACACAGCCCGCCGACGTCCAGGTCGTGGTGCCCAGCGACTCGCCGATCAAGTCGATCTCCGAATTGAAAGGTAAGAAGATCGGCATGTCGCCCGCGGGCTCGTCGGTTGCCGTCATCGCCGGCACGGTTCTGTCGGGCAATTACGGCATCAAGAGCGAGGACTTCACTTTGGTCGGCGGCAACGAGTCCCGCCTCGTTCAATTCCTCGCCCAGAAGCAGGTCGACGCCGCGGCGCTTCGTTCGGTGACAGTCGCGCAGATCGACGGCGAATTGAAGGTGAGGAAGCTCGGCAGCTTCGTCGATGAATGGCGCAAACTCACAAAGTCTGACGCCCTGCCCTACAACGGCGTCGGCGCAGTGAGCACGGCGCTGATCACCAGCCAACCTGACACGGTCGCCAATGTCATTGCCGCCCTGCGCGATACGCTGGCGTGGGGCGCGGCGCACAAAGACGAGGTTGTCACCATTCTGGAGAAGAGCGCCAACCTGCCCACCAAGGACGCCCGCGTCTATGTCGAGAACTGGGACGCCATGTACCGCGTTGCGTTCGAGCCCTCGGACATCGCCAGCCTGAAGCGCCAGCACGAAGTGCTCGCCGCCGGCGGCTTCATCAAAGGTGAACTCAACGACGACCTGTTCGTTACCGGGCCTTACGAACGCTCCAAGGCCCTCAAGTAAGGATATCGCATCTCATGACCAGCACGATGAAAGCCCTAGTGCTCCGCGCCCATGGTGACCTCGATCAATTGCAGATCGTCACGGACAAGCCTGTTCCGCAGTCGACTGCAGGTCATGTCGTCATTCGCGTTGGCGCCTCCTCGTTCAACTATCACGACGTCTTCACAGTGCGCGGCATGCCCGGCATCAAAGTTCCGCTTCCCGTGGTGATCGGCCTCGATCTCGCCGGCACGATCAGTGCGATCGGTAACGACGTCACCGGCTGGAAGGTCGGCGACCGCGTGCTGGTCAATCCGCTTAAGCCCGGAGTCGGGTTGATGGGCGAGATGACCGACGGCGGCATGGCTGAATATGTCGCTGCGGATGCGCGCCAACTGATCCGCCTGCCCGATGCCGTAACCTTCGAGCAGGCGGCCTCGCTTCCCGTCGCCTATGGCACGGCGCATCGCATGCTGATCACACATCGCACGATAAAGGCCGGCGACAAAGTCCTGATCCTCGGCGCGAGCGGCGGTGTCGGCACCGCCAGCATCATCCTGGCCAAGCTGCTCGGAGCTGAGGTCATCGCTTGCGCCGGCAGCGACGAGAAATGCGCGCGACTGAAGGCGCTCGGCGCCGATCACGTCGTCAACTACCAGACCACGGATTTCTCGAAATGGGCGATCGCGCGATACGGTAAGCCGGAGCGGCGGACGCATGAAGGCGGTGTCGATGTCGTGATCAACTTCACCGGCGGCGATACCTGGCTGCCGTCGCTGCGTTGTCTCAAGCGCGGCGGCACCTTGCTGGTTTGCGGCGCCACTGCTGGATACGACCCCAAGGAGGATCTCCGCTACGTCTGGAGCTTCGAGCTTAACATCCGCGGCTCCAACAGCTTTTACGAGGAAGACCTCACGGCACTGCTCGATCTGATCGCAGCGGGCAAAATCGATCCGTTGATCGATCGCGCCGTGCCTCTGGATCAGGCCGTCGAAGGCCTGGCCCAAATCCGAGACCGCACGGTGCTCGGCAAGGTCGTCGTCACGCCGTAACCGGCTTTGTCTCCCCCCTCGAAAGATTCATATCCGATGGCCAACAACAATTCCCCTTCGATCGATGACATCCGGGTGCGCTTGCTCAAGGCGCCCTATCACCAATGGCTCGGGCTCGACGTGACGTCGGTCGGCGACGGCGAAATCGAACTTACCGCCAAATGGCGCGAAGAATGGGTCGTAAACGTCGAAGGCGGCTACACGCATGGCGGCATTCTTGCAACGCTCGTCGATCTCACCGCCGACTGGGCACTGGTGTCAAGCAACGGGCGCGGTGTGCCGACCATCGACCTGCGCGTGGACTATCACAGCCCGGCCAGAGGCGACCTGCGTGCGGTCGGCAAGGCGATCAAGCTCGGCAAGCAGTTCTCGGTCGCCGAAGCCAAGATCTACGATGCCGCCGGCAAGCTCGTCGCGAGCGGCCGGGGTGTCTATCTGACGCCACAGCAGGATCGTTAGATGAGCATCCAGCTCGATCACATAGTGATCAACACGCAGTTCGAAACGGACACAGCCGCGCGGCTGTTCGAAGGCCTCGGCTTTCAGCTTACGCCTCGCGGCTTCCATCCGACGCTCGGCTCTATCAATCACCTCATGGTCTTCGAGCATGCCTATCTCGAATTGATCGGACTTCCCCGCGGCGGCGACAAGGTACGCCAGGAACTGATCGACAGCCCGATCGGCCTCAATGGGCTCGTCTTTGCCAGCAAGGATGCCGGCGCAACACGCGATGCTGTCGTAAAGGCGGGCTTCGACGCGCAACCAGTGCAGAACTTTGCGCGCCCGCTGACCATTGAGGGACAGGAGTACGAGGCACGGTTTTCTGCCGTACGGCTGGCGCTGGATTCGTTCGCGGCCGGGCGCGTCTATTTTTGCCAGCATCACACGCCTGAACTGATTTGGCGAAAGAACTGGCTCGATCATCCCAATGCTGTCACCGGGATCGTCGAGCTGACCGTCGCCAGCACCGATCCGGGAGCCACACGGGAGCGGTTCGATCGTCTCGGCGCCATCGACGGAGATTTTGCACTCACGGTAGCCGATACCGCCACCCTCGCCGCCAGATTCGGAGAGCTTTCCCAAGTCGGCGCAGAGCGGATCGAGCGCTTCGCCGCCGTGACATTGCGAAGCTCCGATCCGCAGATCGTTGCCGCCCGCGCGGCGTCCCTCGGATTGCCACACGATTCGACGAGCCAACGCACGGTGGTTGCGCTGCCGGCTTTCGGGGCGCTGATCGAGGTCGTCGCATGACTACGGTAAGCAATCTCGGCAAGATAATCGATCCTGCGGCCGACAGGAACCGGCTGGCCTTCATAGGCATCGACGCTAAGCTTGCGGAAACACGTTGCACCTTCGGCGAATTGGATGACCTCGCCGATGCCGTGGCGAGGGGCCTGCACAAGCGCGGCTACAGCCAGGGTGATCGTATCGCAATTCTTGCCGCGAACTCCGTCGAGTTCATCGCCGTAGTGCTCGGCATCATGCGCGCCGGGCTGGTCGCCGTTCCCATCAACTATCGCTTTCCGAAAGAGTTGATTGACTATGTTGCCAACGACAGCAACGCGCGCCTGCTATTTTGCGACGAACAGCGGCTTGCGTTGGCTCCACAAGGCATCGCGCATACCTTGCTTTCACGGAGCGGATTGAACAGTTTGGCGGACGCCGCCGATCCCAGCGCTTTCGAACCATTTGCGCCAAGCGCCGACGAACCGGCGCTCATTCTCTACACATCCGGATCGACCGGCCGGCCCAAGGGCGTCGTCCTCAGTCATGCGGCGCACCTCTGGGTGGCACGAACGCGGCGGGAAACGGAACCGCTGGCAGACGAACGTGTGCTGATCGCCGCGCCGCTTTACCACATGAATGCGCTGGCGCTGTCCTTTCTGGCGCTGGCATCGCACGCCACGACCGTGCTGCTGTGGCAATTTTCGGCTGTCCCCTATATCCGGGCGATCGATCGCTATCGTTGCACCTGGCTCACAGCGGTACCGCCCATGATCGCGATGATGCTGCGCGAGCGGGACGCGCTGGCATCTGCGGATCTGTCGTCGGTACGGGTGATCAGAATGGGCTCCGCGCCCGTGAGCAAGAGTCTGCTCAAGCAGGTTCACCGCATGCTTCCAAACGCGCGAGTCATGAATGCCTATGGCACAACCGAGGCCGGACCGATCGTCTTCGCCGGCCACCCGGACGGCAGACCCACGCCTCCTCTCACATTGGGCTACGCCCATCCGAAAGTGCAATTGCGTTTGCGCGACGAGAGCGGACGGGAGAGCAAGGAAGGTGTTTTGGAGATCAAAAGTCCAGCCTTGATGAATCGATATCACAACCGCCCCGAACTCGGCACGGTCTTCACGCCGGATGGCTACTACGTCACCGGCGATGTGTTCCGTCTTGACGATGACGGCTTCTACGCTTTTGTCGGACGACGCGACGACATGTTCGTCTGTGGAGGCGAGAACATCTATCCTGGCGAAGTCGAAGCCATGCTCGAGCGGCACCCTGCTGTGGCGCAGGCCTGCGTTGTCCCGGTCGACGACGACATCAAAGGTCAGAAGCCCGTCGCCTTTGTCGCTCTTCGCGCACACGCTTCCGCGACCGAGGACGAAATCAAGAAATTCGCCCTCGAACACGCCGCAGCTTTCCAGCATCCGCGCCGCATCTGGTTTGTCGATAGCATGCCGCTTGCGAGCACACAGAAGATCGATCGGTCTTTGCTCAAATCGGAAGCTGCGGCGCGCGTTCGAGGTTGATCTGCGCAAACGCGCGCGTATCGTCGAAGCGATTACAGCATGTACTCGGGGTTCGCCTTTCGGAGCAACCTGTCTTCAGATGAGGGGTTTTCAACCTTCGCCCAAGACAGGAGTATCCCCATGACGGACGAGTGAAGCAAATCGGTCGAGTTCAAGGCGTTGTCGACCGCCTCGCAATCGTCCTATCGCCAGTGTATCTCCTCCATCCTCTACCGGCCGTATGCGCGCGAGGCCGCTGCGAAGATCGTGCGGAGATCCGCGCCGCCAAACTGCTCGGCGTGGCCGAGCAAGCGTGGGCCTCACAGCCCCTTCTTGTCCTCGGGGAGCACGCAACTAAGTGGCCAGTCACGTGTAAGACGGACGCAGTGACCTCTCCTTTTAAATTCAGGAAAAGGGACAATTTGGGCGGTCTCCAGATCTGGCTCATGTAGGCTTTGGCCGGACACCGGCTTGATGCAGCAAGGGCAGAACCTGACTGCCGAAGAACTCCAAATCTTCACGAAAGTCGTAGAAGGAGATTTGCATTCCGTCGCAGCCGGCGCGATTTAGGGCGATCAGCCAATCGGCTACCTGCTGCGGGCTGCCGATGAGATGGACGTTGCCGCCGAGGATGCGGTCCCGTGGGACATGGTTTTTCCATGCCGCGGCGTCCCCACTTTTGAAATGGTTGGCGTAGCCCGCGGCGGCTTCCATGTCGGCAAGATCGATAATCCGGTCATAGTAGGCCCGCGCCTCAGCCTCTGTCGACCGGCAGACGATCATCGGGTTGATGATGGTTCGTATCTGGCGGCCATAGCCGCGCGCCTTCGCTTTCAGGCTTGCCGTATGCTCCGGCAGAACCTCCAGGGCACGATTGATGTTGGCCCCTCCGGGGCTGGTGATGAACACAAGGTCGGAGTGGCGTGCCGCGAACGAGAACCCGGCAGGCGAGCCGGTCGCATTGACGAGAATGGGGCGGCCGTATCTTGGCTTGGGCCGCACGAATGCTTCCTCGAGCTGCCAGAACCGCCCGCGATGCGTGAGGTTCTGCTCGGACCGCCAGAGCGACTTCAAGATGGCGACGAATTCGCCGGCCATGTCGTAGCGCAGATCGTGGTCCAGGCGCCGCATGCCGAACATAAGGGGCTCGGCCGGATTGAAGCCCGTCACCACGTTGATGCCGAAGCGTCCTTTGGAGATGTGATCGGCCGTCGCAGCGAAGCGCGCAAGATGCATCGGGTGCCATGGCCCGTACAGCACATGGATAGTCGATAGGAGCAGCAGCCGCTTGGTTATGGCCGCAAGCGCCGTGACCGTGATGAACGGATCGATCGAATCTTCGCGAAAACGGATGGCGCCGCCATAGCCACCCGCCCTCACCCATTCTGCCAGGCCAAAGACGAGGTCGAAGCCGAGCGCTTCGGCCCGCAGGGCCAATGCCGCGTTGTATTCGAAATCCCATGATGTCGACCGGGGAGCTGCCGACGCCGACCAGCCTCCGCTCTGCGTAGGCAGGAACAGGCCGAGAATCATCGGCTGGCGCAACACGCGCGCCAGCGGGCTGTCCTCGACATCAGCGGGAGACGCGGGCTCCGCGAGAAGCGGCTCGGAGCTCATCGCGCAATCCCCCACGACCGGGCGCGCTTGCCGCAACCTGCCCGCATCAGGCCGTAACCACGATCTTCGAGAGATCAGGAATATCGCCGGCGGCGATCTGCTTCTGCGCAATCGTCAACGGCGCACGGTCGTAATACGACGCCGCCTCGATACGGCTGGTAAGGAGCTTCTGCTCCTGCAGGAAATCGAGCACGCCCTGGCTTTCGGCAATTTCTGCGTCGGTGACGGTGAAGTCGAGCGTCCTGATATCCTTGACTGGCGATCGCAGGTAACGATCGGCGTCGGTCGCGACTTTCAGCAGATTGGCCTCGAGGCGCGAGGTCTTGGCGAACCATTCATCTGCCTGGCCGAGATTGTTCGACGTCCACCAGATCGCAATGATCCAGGCCTTGAGGAAGTTGACGGCGCCCTGCTCGCCGTTCTTCTTCAACCACTCGCCGCTCAATCCCTGAATGCCGGAAGCGCCCTTGGGATCGCGCCACAATTCTCTACCAATCTTCTGGCGGAGGAGTTGCTCGTAGGTTGGATCCCAGGTCGTCACGCCGTCGACCAGCCCGGCCTTCAGGGCTTCCGCCTGTTCGGCGACATCCTGATTCACGATAGTGATTTCCTTAAAGGGTTGCTTGATGCCTGCGGCGACGATCGCGCGGATGCTGCGGGGAAACACCGTCGTGCCGAACGGACCGGACAGCTTCTGTCCCTTTAGATCCGCAAGGTTCGTGCCCTTGAAATCGTTACGCACGACGATGCCAAAGCGCTGGTCGTGGGTGCGATGCAGGACCTTGGCACCGGGAATGCGCGCCGCCGCGCGCAAGGTTGGCGCATCGGCCGCGTAGATATTGTCGATGCTGCCCGCCACGGCAGCTTCGCCAAGCGGGCCGCCAAAGGTGAACGTCTTGAAATCCGCCTGAAGACCGTTCAGTTCGAGAATGTTGGTATGCCGCAACGTCTCGAATATCTGCCCGCCGCCGGCCCAAAGCGTCTGATAGCCAAGCGTGACCTTGGCGGGGGTGTCGGCGCGCGCGGTCATGATGGCCGGATGCGGAAATAATCCTGTTGCACCTGCGGCCGCTGCGCTCGCGCCGATCAGAAATGTCCTGCGTTTCATGTGATCTTGCCTCTTCGGGAATGAAAGGATCAATTTGTCTCGGGCTCTTTGACGAGCAGAACGCGCTCGGCCAGGAGCATCAATGCGTTCATCGCGAACCCGATCAGGCCGATCACCACCATGCCGGCGAGCACCTTCTCAGTCTCGATCGTGGTGCGGGCGAGCTGGATCATGTAGCCGAGGCCCGACGTCGCGGAGATCAATTCGGCCGCGATCACGCAAGTCCAGCCTGTGCCCAATCCAATGCGCAAGCCGGTCATGATGTGCGGTAATGTCGCAGGTATCAGCACCTGGCGGATAAACAGCCAACGCGGCGCGCCGAAACATCTGGCGACACGGACATACACCTTGGCAAGGGAGCGCGCGCCGTCATAGGCGTTGGTGAAGATCGGAAAGAAGGCACCAAGCGCGATCAGAAACCATGACGGCTTGTCGCCAAGGCCGAACCACAGGATGGCGATCGGAATCCAGGCGATGACCGAGATCGGGCGGATCAATTCCACCAGCGGCAGGACATAGCGCGCAAGAGCGGTGAGCCGGCCGAGCAGCAGGCCAAGGCTTATCCCAAGAGCGGCCGCGATCGAGAATCCGACGGAGACCCTGATGATGCTGGCGGAAACGTCACGCCACAACATTCCGGTGCTTGCCAGATCCGACAATGCCCGGGCGATGGCGGATGGAGGCGGAAACAGATTGGCATTGATGAGACCGAAGCGCGCGCCCAGCTCCCAGGCGATGAGCAGGACAGGAATGGGCAGCAGGTATTTCGCGCCGACAAGGCCAACTTCGAAAATCTGCCACCTGCTCAGCGCGGCGACATCCGAGGGCCGGTCGGCCGAATAATTGCCTATCTCCGAAACGGACATCAATGGGCTCCCGCGGGCGCAGTCTCGGGGACATCGCGCACGAGATCGGAGATGCGCTGCTTCAGTTCGAGGAACAATGAACCGCGAATTCGAATATCGGGCTGTCGTGGCCGCGGCAGGTCAATATCCAGGATGGATCGGATACGACCCGGGCGCGATCCCATCACCACGATGCGATCGCTGAGGAAGACCGCCTCCTCGATATTGTGCGTGATAAGCACGAACGTCTTGCGGGACTTACTCCATATCGCGAGCAGTTCCTCCTGGAGCTTGTCGCGCGTGAGCGAGTCCAAGGCCGCAAATGGCTCATCCATCAGCACCACATCTGGATCGGGCGCGAGCGCCCTCGCAATGCTGACGCGCTGCCGCATGCCGCCCGAAAGCTGTGATGGATAAGCGTCCGCAAATCCGGAAAGGCCGACAAGGTTGAGAAAATGCGAGACGCGCCGGTCGAGTTCTGGCCTCCCTACCCCTTTTGCACGCAAGCCGAACGCAACGTTGTCCGCAACGGTGAGCCACGGAAAGAGCGCATAGTCCTGAAACACCATCGTTCGGTCGGGGCCGGGTTCGGCAATTTCGGCCCCATCCTTCAGAACCGAACCGGTCGTTGGCCGCACAAATCCGCCGAGGAGATTCATCAGGGTTGTCTTGCCGCAGCCGGAAGGCCCGATGATCGTGAGGAATTCGCCGGGGCGGATATCCAGTTCAATGTGCTGAAGCACGGTCAGCGGAGCACGTCCGCTTCCTTCAAAGACCTTGGAGACGCCGCGCACCACAAACATCTGTTTTCCCGAAACCTTCGATGCAAGCTTGTATCACCTCGGGCACAATCAAAGTTTTTCGAATTTCGTGTCGCACGGGATCGAGTTGTCCTGCCACTCGCACGCAGAGGAAATGATTTGCCTTCTGTAAGTTGGATCATCTTGCGAGACTCTTGTGACTTTCACACGTGCAGGCTTGGTCGCGTTAAAAAAGTCCCCTGGGCTCAGAGCCAACACTTTCCACGCGCGACTGCTTTTCGAGAAACTTAACCTCTGATCTGCGCCTTTTAAGCAATTGCCAGGCGGCGGCTGTTCTCCGCAAATGAAGTTGAAAAGCCGCCGGTGCGGCTGCATCACATTTGAGGTCTGCCCTATGCTGTCGAGGCTTTTGGCCGTGCTCGTGCTGTTGTCGGCGATGCAAGCCGGCGGCGAAGCGCGCGCGGAAGGACGATTGAGGATCGTCGAGCAATTCGGAACGGTCTATCTGCCGCTGCATGTGCTGCGTGACCAGAAACTGATCGAAAAGCACGGCAAGGCCGCTGGCCTCGACATCCAGGTCGAGTGGACCAAGCTCAGCGGCGGCGCCGCCATCAACGATGCGCTACTGTCGGGCTCGGTCGATATCGGTGCGGCCGGCGCCGGACCGGTGATCGTGCTGTGGGACCGCACCAAGGGCTCGGCTGAGGTCAAGGTGATCGCCGCGCTCGGTGAGCAGCCGAATTACCTGATCACCAGCAATCCCAACGTCAAGACGCTGAAGGATTTCACTAAGGCCGACAAGATCGCGTTGCCGGCCGTGATCGTCTCGCAGCAATCACGCCTGCTGCAGATCGCCGCGGAGAAGGAATTCGGCGAGGGCAAGTATGGCGCGCTGGACGAGCTGACCGTCACGCTGCCGCATCCGGACGCAACGGCGGCGCTGCTGTCGGGCTCGTCGTCGATCACTGCGCACTTCTCCAATCCGCCGTTCCAGGAACAGGCGCTGCAGAATCCGAAAGTCCACAAGGTCCTGAGCTCCTACGACATCATGGGCGGCCGGATCACGCCGACCCTGCTCTACGCGACCTCTAAATTCCGCAATGAGAATCCGAAGACGTTCAAGGCGCTGTACGACGCGCTGAACGAAGCCTCGCAATGGATCGAGACCCACAAGGCCGAAGCGGCGGAGACCTATATCCGCGTCGAACAATCGAAGCTCGAGCCGGCTTTCGTGAAATCGGTGATCGACAACGAGGACGTGAGCTTCACGACGATCCCGCAGGGCACATTCAAATATGCCGCCTTCCTCGCCAAGATTGGCGCGATCAAGAATAAGCCGGCGAGCTGGAAGGACTACACCTTCGAGGTCCTTCACGACAAACCGGGAAGCTGAAGGCGGATGCCCCCGATCCATCTGTCCAATGCGTCGTTGGCGCCCGCCGTGCTCGAGGTCGTCAGGCTGACGCTGGACTATGAGACAGAGAACGGCCCGGTTCGCGCGGTTGAGAATGTCAGCTTCACCGTCGGAAAGAGCGAGCGGCTGGTGCTGCTCGGTCCCTCCGGCTGCGGAAAGTCGTCCATCCTGAAGACGATCGCCGGCTTCATCCAGCCGACGGCAGGAAACGTCCTGCTGGATGGCCAGCCGGTGAAAAAGCCGGGACCGGACCGGCTGGTCGTGTTCCAGGAGTTCGACCAGCTCCTGCCCTGGAAGACCGTGCGCGAGAACGTCGCGTTTCCGCTGAAGGTCGCCCGCGGCAAGTCGGCGTCGGAAGCGCGGGCGATCGCGCAAGACGCGCTGGTCAAGGTGGGACTGGAGCGGGCGCTGGATGCCTACCCGCACACCCTGTCCGGCGGCATGAAGCAGCGCGCAGCGATCGCGCGGGCGCTCGCCGCTGCGCCCGAGATCCTCCTGATGGATGAGCCGTTCGCCGCACTCGATGCGCTGACCCGCGCCAACCTGCAGAACGACCTCCTCGAGCTCGCGGACGAGCTGAAATTCACCCTCGTGTTCGTGACGCACGCGATCGAGGAAGCCGTTCTCGTCGGCACCAAGCTGCATCTGCTCAGCGCGCATCCGGGCCGCACGATCGGAACGTTCGAGACTTCCGGCTTCGGGCGCGACGCGCTCGGCACGGCGGAATTCCAGGATGTCGTCCAGGACATCAACGACGCGCTGTTCCGCCGTCCGGCCGGAGTTGCCGCATGACTGATGGAGCCGCTGACCTGCCGGTCACCCGCGGAGCCCAGCCGCTGGCGCGCCGTCGTCTGCTGGCGCTGACCCGCTCCGCGGCCTTCCGTCGCGGCGTCGTGCTGGCCGGCCTTGCGCTGCTCTGGCAGATCGCCGCGACGGTCGCCGCAAGCCCGCTGCTGCTGCCGAGCTTCACTGAGACGGCGGCTGCGCTGTGGGACGCCCTGCTGCACGACAATCTGATCCCGGTGACGCTGGCTTCGCTCAGCGTTCTCCTGAAGGGCTATCTGCTCGCGATCGTGCTCGCGGTCATCCTGGTTTCGCTCGCGGTCGCCAATTCCTATCTGCGCGAGGCGCTGCTGACGCTGACGGCGATGTTCAATCCGCTGCCGGCGATCGCGCTGCTGCCGCTCGCGATGCTCTGGTTCGGCCTTGGCGAGACCAGCCTGATCTTCGTGCTCGTCCATTCCGTGCTGTGGCCGTTCGCGCTCGCGACCTTCACCGGCTTCCAATCGGTTCCCGATACCCACCGCCTGGTCGGCCGCAGCTATGGCCTAGGTGGCGCGCGGTATGTCGCCTACATTCTGATCCCGTCGGCCCTGCCGTCGATCATTTCCGGGTTGAAGATCGGCTGGGCGTTTGCTTGGCGCACGCTGATCGCCGCCGAACTGGTGTTCGGCGTCAGCTCCAGCCGCGGCGGCCTCGGCTGGTTCATCTTCCGCAACCGGAACGAACTGCTGACCGACAAGGTGTTTGCCGGCCTCGTCAGCGTGATCCTGATCGGCCTCGTGGTCGAGTTCGGCCTGTTCCGCGTGCTCGAGGCCGCCACCGTGCGGCGCTGGGGCATGCAGCGCTGATCCGGTCGGCCTTGAAGTCGGCCTAGTCCGTTCGGGAAGAAGCAGGCGCGGAGCTCCTGCTTCCCTTTCAACACGAGAGCCCTCACGATGGTGTATAAATCCTAGTCGAGCAGATCGGGCTCCGCGGCGACGATCCAATCCCACAATGGTTGGAAACTGAAATAGCCGCCTTTGTGCGTGCCGACCTGGGTCGCGGTCAGCTTTGCAACCTCGTGCGGGATCGGCTTGGGCGTGCCGGCCGCCTCGGCAAGCAATTGCGCCCGTGCTGCGTTGTCCATCGCGATGTACCACCATGCAGTGGCCTCGATCGTGGGACCGACGGTGAGGAGGCCATGATTTTGCAGGATGACCGCCTTCTTCGACCCCAGCGCCTCCGCGATCTTCCTGCCCTCCTCCGCTTCTAGCACCACACCGGAAAACGGGTCGAATAGCGCGTGATCCTCATAGAACGCGCAGGAATCCTGTGTCAGCGGATCGAGCAGCCGGCTGAGTGCCGACCAGGCCTTGCCATAGGTCGAATGCGTATGGGCGGCCGCGATCACATGCGGATGAGCGGCATGGATCGACGAATGAATCACGAAACCAGCCTGGTTGATCGGCTTGTCCCCGATCAGAATATTACCGTCGTGATCGACGAGCTGCAGGTCGGAAACCTTGATCTGGCCGAAGAATTTCGACAATGGGTTGATCCAGAAGCGCTCCGGAAATTCCGGATCGCGCACGGTGACGTGCCCCGCGAGGCCCTGGTCGAAGCCGTAGCGGGAGAACAGGCGGAAGGTGGCGGCAAGGCGCTGCTTGCGGTGGAGCCTCTCCTCCTCGAACGAAGCCGACGGCGCGCGTTCGACCAGCGAATAT
Source organism: Bradyrhizobium sp. Arg237L (assembly GCF_029990105.1). Classification (NCBI taxonomy): domain Bacteria; kingdom Pseudomonadati; phylum Pseudomonadota; class Alphaproteobacteria; order Hyphomicrobiales; family Nitrobacteraceae; genus Bradyrhizobium; species Bradyrhizobium sp. Arg237L. The sequence goes on from NZ_JAQMIL010000020.1 coordinate 24,339, forward strand.
TTCCTTGGCTTCTCTACGATCTCGTTCATGATTGTTGCTCCTTGTTCAGTATTCGAGCTCCCGATCGAAGACGTCCGCAAGCGGCGCGCCATGCGCGTAGGCATCGAGGTTGACGAGCGTCTTGTCGGCCAGACGCTTGATGTCCTCGCCACCGGTCCATGAAACGTGCGGAGTCAGCACGATTTTGGGATGGGTGTAGATCGGATCGCCATCCGGCGGCGGCTCAGGATCGGTGACGTCGAGCGTTGCGCCGGCGAGCTTTCCAGCGTCTAGTGCGCGCAGCAACTCGTGCTGGTCGATGATCCGGCCACGCGCGACGTTGATCAGATGCAATGACTTCCTGGCACGGGCCAGCACCTCGGCATTGATCAGATGCGTGGTCTTCGCGGTGGCCGGCAGCGCGATCACAAGGTGATCCGAAAGCTCGATCAACGTCTCGATAGTGTCGACGGGCTGTACGCCCGGCAACGTGTACTGCCACGGCGTTCGCCGGAGTACCTTGACCGCAACGCCAAATGGCCTCGCGCGCTCGGCGACCGCGCGGCCGATCGCGCCAAATCCCGCAATCCCGACTGTCTTGCCGTCGAGCGAACCAAGTGAGGTGAGCTTCCAATCGCCCCTACTCCGCGCGCGGACGTCGTGAATGCGTTTCTCGAATCCGAGGATCGCCGCAAGGACATATTCCGCGATCGGATCGGCTGAGATGCCGCGACCAACCGTTACGACCGGCCCATCCAGCAGCCATGCTGGAAAGAAATCGACGCCCGTCGATGCGGTCTGGATCCAGCGCAGGCGGAACGGCCATCCGGCGGGCTTCGCCGATGGCGCTTTGTTCCAGCCGGCCCCCGGCCGTGTAAGCAGCACGTCCGCCTCCGGCAGAATCTCCCAGGGAGCACGATCCACGGGATGGTCTATGATCCATGGACGGGACCAATGATCGCCGAGTGCTGCACGCACTACCGGTCCGAGTTGATTGATGATGATCGGGGGCCTGATACTTGTGGCAGTGGTTCTAGCTGCGGTGCGGGGTGTGTTCATTTGGTGAACTCGTGGTCGCGACAGTTGCGAACTGAGCCCTCGCCAGGAAGAACGGTTCGCATGGTGTCGTCACGGTCAACTGCTTCATTCAGCGCCATCCAGTCGCTGAGCTCGCCGATCTCGACAGCGTCCCCCGTCTCACTGACAGGCAGCCCGGTCGCCCAGCATCAGATGTACAAATATTTTCAACTTCAGGTCCGTTTCTTGACAGATCGTACTGATCAGGCGGCCTTGCGCGCGCCGTCTGTTTCGGCGAGAGCGAGCGCCTGCGTGAGATCGGCCAGGATGTCGTCGGGATGTTCGATTCCGACCGACAAGCGAACGTATCCGGGGGTTACTCCGGCCGCAATCTGCTCCGCCGGGCTGAGCTGCTGATGCGTGGTCGAGGCTGGATGGATCGCGAGCGAACGCGCATCGCCGATGTTGGCGACGTGATAGAAGAGTTTCAGCGCATCGATGAATCGGCGCCCCGCTTCGACACCGCCCTTCAGCTCGAAGCCGACTAAGGCGCCATAGCCGCCCTTCAGGTAGGCGTCAGCCCGCCGCCGGTTCTCGCCACTCTGCAGACCCGGAAAGATCACATGCGAGATCGACGGATGTTTGGCGAGGAAGTTCGCGACCTTGATCGCATTTTCATTATGTTGCCGCAGCCGCAAGGGGAGCGTCTCAATACCCTGGATGAATTGGAATGCGTTCTGCGGTGCAATCGCGGCGCCAAGATCGCGCAATAGCTTCACCCGTGCGCGCAGGATATAGGCAATCGGACCGAACGGCTTGGCCGCCTCTGTCCAAACAGCCCCGTGATAGGCTTCGTCCGGCTGGGTCAGCAATGGGAAGCGCCCCGCATGCGCCTCCCAGTCAAAATTGCCGCCATCGACGATCGCCCCACCGATGGAGGTACCATGGCCGCCGATATATTTCGTGGTCGAATAGACTACGATCGCTGCGCCATGCTCGAAAGGTCGCGCGATGATCGGCGCTGCCGTGTTGTCAAGAATCAACGGCACGCCGAGCGAGCGACCAATATCGGCGACCTCCTTTATCGGGAACACATTGAGCTTGGGGTTTGGCAGCGTCTCGGCGTAATAGGCCCGCGTTTTCGCATCGGTGGCGCGGCGGAAATTTTCTGGATCCGCGGGATCGACGAAGCGGACTTCGATTCCGAACTGTTTCAGCGTCTGTGAGAATAGGGTCCAGGTACCGCCATAGAGATCGGTAGATGATACGACGTTGTCGCCGGCCTGCGCGACATTGAAGATGGCAAAAGCCGAGGCGGTCTGGCCTGAAGCGAGCGCCAGCCCGCCGACGCCGCCCTCGATCGCCGCAAGCCGCTCCTCGAGAACATCCTGGGTTGGGTTCTTGATCCGCGTGTAGATTTGCCCGATCGCCTCCAGTGCAAATAGCCGCGACGCATGATCGGAATTCTCAAACTGATACGAAGTGGTCTGATAGATCGGCACCGCCACCGCGCCGGTCGAAGGGTCTGAACGATATGAACCGCCGTGCAAGGCAAGCGTCTCGACGTTCTTCGTTTCGACGGTCATTCCGAAATCTCCCTTGAATCCGTGAACTCTGTGTCATCGGAGTCGAAATGATGCTTGCCGATCTCACCGCTGTCGAGGCGTCGCGAAAAATAGCGATACGCGTGCTGTCGCTTTGCTTTGGTGCGACGCTATTCTTTCGGCCGACCCGGCAATCGCAGTTTGTTTGTTTTGCGTAGACCTTCGCCAGTCGGCCCGTCGAGCCGACGCGGTGCACGACCGGGCACCAACGGCAACGGTCGTTCGCATGTTCGTGGCGAGAACGTCGAGCGAATAGCATGAGACGCCCGAAATGGGTCGGCATGCCCGGCCTCAAGACGATAGCTCATCGATCGCCCGCCCGCGGCAGCGTATCGAGCAAGGGTCGGGCTAGATGCAGGATCTGGTAAGCAACACCGGCGCTCTCTCTGTCCGGCTCGTTTTCCGAGAGCAAGATCCGCGTGAAGGTCCAGTTCTGCGCATCGACGCTGACGACGGCAGCGACCGAACCGGGCTGTTCGGCAGTCGCGCGATTATGCTCGATCTCGGCAGCGAAGGCTGCCGTGAGATCGGCGTCCATCGCAATGCTCCGCTCCTCCTTGTAGGCGAAGCGCGCAAGCCGTCCGCTGCCCCGGCGAGCGTCAAGAGCAAAACCGGGCTGGATCTCTGCGCGCCCGAAGCTATCCGTCACGATCTTGTAACGACCACTCACCAGGAAATCGCGGAAGGCTTCGTCCTGTCGCCAAAGATAGAGCGATGAGTAGTTACTGGCGACGGCGCCAAAGCGCCCGCGTTCGCGCAGCAGGAACCCCTTGAAACAGAGCTCGGGTACTCCGTCCCACAGCGGGCCGCGCTGCCTCGCGCGCTCGCGGATGAGCGCGACATCGTAATCGGCCGGCAGTCGGTGGGCGTAATAAGCGGTGATCATCGGGACACTCCTCATCGCGTAGTTCTGAATGCCATGAAGATAGCCCACCGTTTATCATTGAAAAATGTCATGGAATGATGTTTCAATGATTAGGAAAGCGAATGACTAGATTATGAAGGCCCTGGACATAGAGGCTGTGCAGGCGTTCGTCCTCACCGCCGATCTGAAAAGCTTTACCCGCGCCGCGGAAGCGATGGATAGCACCCAGTCCGCCGTCAGCCTGAAGATCAAGCGGCTGGAGGATGCGCTCGGCCGCAGGCTACTGGACCGTACGCCGCGCCTGGTCCGGCTTTCGGCGGATGGAAGCGCGTTCCTGCAAGCCGCGCGAGCGCTGATCGATGCGCATCATGGTGCGATCGGCTGCTTCGGCATCGAGCCGCACCGCCTCGTGGTCGGCATCAGTTATCACATCGTCGGCGCGGAACTGCCGCTCCTGTTGCGGCGGATGCGCAATGCCGAGCCGCGATTTGTGCTCGAAATCCGCGTCTCGACCTCGCGCGATGTTCTCGATCAGTTTGATCGCGGCGACATCGATGCGGCCGTGGTCTTGCGTCACGACAGCCGACGTCGCGGCGGCGAGGTCATCCTCGAAGAGAGCTTCGGCTGGATGGCCTCAACCGATTTCGAGCATCATCGCGGCGAACCGCTCCGTCTTGCTGCCCAGGCCGACCCCTGCAGCGTGCGCAGCATGGCGGTAGACGCGCTCAACAAGGCAGGCATCACTTGGACCGAGGTATTCGTCGGCGGCGGGGTCGCGACCATCGGCGCGGCCGCCGCGGCCGGTCTTGCGGTCGCGGCCCTCGGCCGCAGGGTCGCCCCGCCCGGAACCATCGACGTCGGAGCGCAGCTCGGCCTCCCGCCATTGCCGTCTCGCGACGTGGTGCTCCATGCAAGCCGCAGAGACCATGAGACAAGAAACGCGTTGAAAACGCTTACGGCTGCAATCCGGGCCACAGCGGTTAGGCCATAGCCGCTTCGGACGGTCAACGCCGCATCGGATTCCGTGGCCAAACAGCAGATAGCTGCGATCAATGCCGCGCTGATCCCTTGTCTCATCGGTCCAGCCGACCGCCCTGCGGTAGCTGCCAAGCAGCGCATTCTGTTTCAGGACTGCGAGATCGACCTCCTGCGGCACGTCCGCAAAGGGCGAGACGAACAGCGCATCCTCGGGACAATAGAGTTCGCAGAGGAAGCAGGTCTGGCAATCGCCCTGGCGGGCGATCACAGGAATCCCGTCGGTCTTGTCGAAGACGTTGGTCGGGCACACATTGACGCAAATATCGCAGGCCGTGCAGCGCTCGGCGTCGATAATTTCGATCATTCCGCAGCCTCCGCATAGACGGTGTCAGCATGTGCGCGCACCGAGGTCCAAACCTCGTCGAGCCCACCGGCCGTGATGTATTGGCGCTGACGGTCGTCCTGATGCGGAAAATCGTCCCGCCGGTGCATGCCACGGCTTTCCTGTCGCGCCAACCCCGAGCGATACATCCAGCGCGCCGTCGCCAGCATGGCCGCGCCTTCGCGCGCCCGAAGCAGGTCATCTTCGGCCGCCGCGTTCGCCTGCGACGCCTCGACCCAAAGCGCATCGAGGCGCTCAAGCGACGCAGTCAAACGCCCCGCCTCGCGGAAATAATTCAGCTCATAGGGAAAGACTTCGTCCTGAACCGACTTTGCGAGCGCCGCTGGCTTATAAGCCCTTTTAGAGCGCGGGCGTAGCGCAACTGTCCCGGCCGAAGAGAAGCTGCGCCGGGTGGCAACCCCGACTTGTCGCGCATAGTCGGCGGCGCCCTGCCCTGCGAACGTGCCTGAGGACATTGCCCAGGCGGCGTTGTGGCTCCCGCCACCAGTAAACCCACCGCAGATCAACTCGCGGGTCGCTGCATCACCTGCGGCGTAGAGCCCCGGCACGCTCGTAGCGCAGGTGTCGTCGACGATCCGAAGCCCGCCGGTACCGCGCACCGTGCCCTCGAGTCGCAAGGTGACTGGAAACCGATCGGTGAAGGGGTCGATGCCGGTGCGGTCGAACGGCAGGAAGAAGTTCGGCTGCGAGGCCCGCATGTCCCGCCTCACGGTCCTGTCTGCCTTATCGAGGCGCGCATAGACCGGTCCCTGCAGCAGTGCGCGGGCGATGGCCGAGCGGCCGCCTTTCGAGGCTGCGCCAGGGACGACGCTGCCATCCTCATATGTAAACGTCGCCCAGCCATAGAACAGCGTCTTGGTCACCGAGCCGAAGGCGGGCGAGATCGCGTATGGATTGGAAAATTCCATACTGGTTAGGTCGGCGCCCGCTTCCGCGGCCATCAGATAGCCGTCCCCGGTCAGCACGTTCGAGCCAAGCGTCTTACTGAGGAACGCGCAGCCCCCGGTAGCGATCACTACCGCTTTGGCATGTACGGTCCAGCGGTCGCTCTTCTGGCGGCGAAGCCCGCTGGCGCCCGCGACCGCACCATCATCGTCCACGAGCAGTTCGAGCGCTGGGGAATGGTCGAGAATAGTGACGCGAGCCTGCTTGGTGCGCTTGCGCATCAGCCGCATGTATTCGGGCCCCTGCAGGGAATTGCGCTGCGGCTTGCCGTGGTCATCGACCGGGTAAGGATAACCCCAATCGGCTAACTGGTTGCTCTGCTCATAGGTGCAATCGAGCACTCGCGCCATCCAGCGCCGGTCCTGCAAATAGCCCCCCATCTTCTCGCGACCAGCCATCGCGGCTTCGCGCAGCGCAGGATCGGGATCGATGTACCAAACGCCGGTGCCGGCCGCCGCGGTCGCACCCGATGTGCCACAAAATCCCTTGTCGGTGAGCACGACGCGCGCCCCGCGCACGGCCGCGCTGACTGCGGCCCAAGTCCCTGCCGGTCCACCGCCAATCACCAGGACATCCGCGTCGAACTCAACCGATCCGACCGGCGTTAACGCGCGTTCGGTGCGATACTGTCGATAAGTCATGGATCATTCTCCGTACGCAATTGCCTGCGGCGGCGCGCAGCATGCGGACGGGAAGGTTACGCGATCGAACGCTGCTGGCAATTTCAGATATTCACGAAGACTTGGGTAAAGCTTTCCCAGTGGCCGCTGGCGAGAGAAAATTCGTGTGGGCTCACGCAGGCACTGGTGAGCCTAAGAATCCTCTGCTTCCCTGGAGTTAAGCAAGCGATCGACGATTCTGCGATCGCGGGCTGCGACACCTCCAGGCGACACCCTCGTCGCGTGGCTTGGCCTGAATAGGTCCCGCCGCGATGAACATCGCTCGCGGCCCGACGCCGCACATCGTCGCTCAGGTCCAGACACCGGAACGGCGATCTTCGACCCGCTTCGCCTTGTGGGTGGCGCGCGGCAGCGAGTCCGGCGGCAGCACCCTGACAATGGCAGAAACGCCCGTCACTGCGCGAAGCTTACGCGCAAACTGGTCGGATAGCTCCTCGACATGGCCGTTGTAGCCGTGACGATACTCGATCTCGACCGTGAGCCGATCGAGGTGATCGACGCGGTCGACGATGAGACGGTATTCCCCCGTGAGTTCAGGGTCTTGACGCGCCACGGCCTCAACGTCGCTCGGAAACAGGTTGACGCCCTTAATGATCAGCATGTCGTCAAGGCGGCCGTGCACTCCGTTGAGGCGGATTGCCGTGCGTCCGCAAGCGCAGGGGTCGGGATTGAAGCTGACGATGTCGCCGGTGCGAAAGCGCACCATCGGTCGTGCCCGCTTCTTCAGCGTGGTGAGCACCATTTCGCCGCGATCCCCAGGCTTCACCGGCTCGCCACTCTTGGGATCTAGCACCTCGACAAGGATGTGATCCTCCGCCCAATGCAGACCGTTTTTGTGCTCGCACATGCCGGCGCACGATCCGAAGATGTCGGAGAGTCCGTAGTAGTCGTAGACCGACGCCCCCCACAATCGCTCGATGCGATCTCGCGTCTCCGGGATCGATCCGCCTGGTTCACCGGCGACGAAGATGCGCCTGACGGCAAGATCCTTGCTCAGGTCGTAGCCTTCCTTTACGGCCGTTTCCCCGAGATACCAGGCGTAGGACGGCGTCGTCCAGATCACGGTGGCCTGGAACTGCTTCAGGATCTGCAGCAGGCGCTCGGAGGGGATCGTACCAGCATGGATCGTGAGCGCGCCAAGTTTCTGGGCGCCAAGCACGCAGGGCCCGCCGATGAATAGCGAGAAGTTGAGCGAATGAACGTAGCGGTCGGTCGGGCGCATGCCGGATGACCAGAACTGTCGCGCTTCATAGTCGATCCACTCGTCGAAATCTTGTGCGGTGAAGGGCGATGCCGTCGGCACGCCCGTCGAACCCGACGAGGCGGAGATATAGACGATATCGCGCTCAGGCACTGCGACGAGATCGCCGAAGGGAGGAACGGCAAGCTGTCGGTCGCGCAGCACGCGCTTGTCGATGAATGGAAAGCGCCTGATGTCATCGAGGCTGCGGAGTTGGTCGGGGCCGACTTTCGCTGCGTCGAATGCCGCACGGTAGGCCGGCGAGCCGGCATAGGCATGCGCAAGATGGTTCTGCAGCAGCGACAGCTTGAGCTCATCCCATGCCGCCCGGCTTTGGGTCTCGAGCTTGGGTTCCCAATAAAGTCGATCGTCCGAACTGGCAAAGTCGGTCATCATGATCTCATGCATCTGCTCGCGGTCGCGGCACCTTCCGTCCGCTCTGCTCGCTCGGGAGCATCTTACGCTCTCAATGACGGCCGGTGAACTCGATAATAGCTCGACGGAGCGCTGAAACGGTGGACGCTGTGATGCGCTGAGTTTCCGTCAGATGAAAACCGCCATCGAGGTTTGTGGAAAGACCTCAGCAAGAACGGACTATCAGTACCCTCGGCATCATCTGCCGTGGCAGGGAGGGATTACCGCTATCCTGAAGGTTTATGAGCTCAGACCGCGATCGGCACGAAGTGGTTGATGAGCACCAGGATCACCAGCGCGACCACACCGACGCCGAGGCTCCAGCCGATCAGTTGCTTCTCGACGGGGAGCAGCGGTTCGCCGGCTTGGTTCGATTCACGTTCGAATTCTGTCTGTGACACGTCCCTCTCCTTTCACGGCTTTCAGCTTGCGAGCGGCGGCTTAACGCCGCTGAAGAAAAGCCACGAGATCAGCAGGCCAACCCAGATCACGAAGCCGAACAGGCTGACGAAATAGACGGCAGCCAGCTTGCCGAAACCCTGCTGCCAGAGCTTTCGGAAATCCGACAGCACGCCGATCGAGAAGAAAGTCAGGATGAAGAAGATAACGCGGAACACGTTGGCTTCGCCGGCCGCCGCCGGCAGCGCCTTGGCGATCTCGGGCGTGGCGCCGAGCGCAAGGTACAGCGAGATTGCGAACACCACGACGAAGCCGAGGATGAATTTTGGGAAGCGCTGCCAGATTTCGCCCGGTTTGGCCTTATCGGGACCTTTGTCGATGTAGTTCGTCCAGATGTAGCCGAGGATAAATGCCCATACGCCGATGAAGATGTCGATGAAGACCTTAACGGTCGCCGTCGTCGCCAGGATCCAACCAGGCTGATACTTGATGCCCTCGGCGGCAGCCTTCGCCGTGATCAATGCCTCCGTGATGCCACCACCGGCCACCGCCGCGCCGTCCGTCTTGACCGCAAGCCCGATCCAGGCGCCAGCGACCAGCGGCTCTTGCCACAGGAAGGTCTGTGCCAGGAATGGCAGGATCAATACCTCGACCACGGCGAACACCACGACCAGCGAGGACACCAGGACCGGCACCGCCGGCCGCGCCCGGATCGCGCCGCCGGTTGCGATCGCAGCCGCGACGCCGCAGATCGAGATGCCGGAGGCGAGCGGCACCGACCACTCGCGGCTGAAGCCGAACCATTTTCGCGCGACGAAATAGACCACGGCCCAATAGATCAGGTAGGCCTCGATGATCGCGGCGGCGCCGCGGATCAGAATCGAGGACGCGAGGTTGAGCCGGCCTGCCGCGGTGACCGCCACGGTCGCGCCGAGGATCACGATCGCGATCTTGATGTAAAGCTCGGGCCGGATCGCCTCCTTCAGCCACTCGGCAAAGCGGGGAAAGAGATTGGCGATGACAAGGCCCGCGAGTAGCGCCACGACGAAGCCGCCTTCGTTAGTGAGCTTAAGCGACCAGGCGATGCCGAACTTCTGTTGCTCCGCCGGCGTGACGGCGGCGACATAGGCATAGCTGCCGGCGATCCAGCTCGCATAGGCGATCGCGAAGGTGACGGTGAAGGCGGCGACGAATTTCCGGACGTCGCCGCCGAGCGCGGCAACGCCGATGCTGAGCACCACAAGCAGCGCCGCATAGGTTGCAAACAGCGATGCGCCGCCGCCGAGCCAGGCATAGCCTTTCGCAAACGGCGCCAGCGCTTGCGAGAGGCTGGTGTAGACCGAGGTCGTCACCGCCCATCCGAGTAGGTCGACGCCGCTCAGGCTGAACAGCGCCAGCGCAAAGACCAGCAGGCCGATGGCAACCGACAGCCAGTCTTCGGTCAGCCGGTCTTTTACCGTCACATGATTGGTTGTCTTGACTGCGATATCGGACATGGTCTCACCCCGCGCCATCCATCGCGCAGGCGCCGCACACTCCTGCGGCAACCTGACGCGTTCCAGCTCGACCAGTATGGGTGACGGCTATCTATCTGCAATCTCACAGAATTTCTTTGTTGGTCGGGCGTAAAGAAAGCCATGCTGTGAGGACTGATATGGAGAGAACAATTCGCTACGCGTCGTAGTTTGACGGTTGCCAGGCAACCAGCGTCACGAACCCCGGTGTCCACTTCCAGACGATGGCGGAAACCTTGAGCGGCTTCGGAATGAGGCCAAGCCGCGCGGAAGAGAAAACGCATTTGGGACATCGTAGATACGCATCGCAATCCAAACCATCAGAGGCATCCGCTACAGGATTTGCATCTACGTCTGCGACATTGATCGCAAAACCGCCGCGGCTGATGATTTCGATGGCAAAGTCCCAACTTGGCCAGCCCCCGGATGACGTTGAAAATATTCTTTGCCGTGCGGCGCGCGCGAAGAAACCAGAAAACTCTCTGACACCGGACAAATGGAAAACCACTCTATTTCTGTTCGGCTGAATTCGTGGGACAGTTTACGTCGTGTGAAGCAAGCTTGCACTTCCCGGGGTGGCACTGTCCTCGCATAACCCGATCACCTTCAAGGCGCGCTCGATCGGGCAATACGAGATCAGCGGCACGGCGCTGCCCGCCAAGGGATTCTTCTAGCGGGACACGGAATTCGGCTGGGATCGACGAGAGGAGCACCCGATGGGCAAAGCGGATATCCATCTCGTCGACGAGAATGACGAGGTCGAACGGCAGTTTCGTACAGTCATGCGCCGCCTCGCCGGCGGCGTCAGCATCGTCACTGCTGGGCGGGACTGCGACATCACCGGCATGACGGTGACCTCCCTCACCTCGCTCAGCGCCGCTCCGCCAAGATTGCTGGTCAGCATCAACCGGCAGGCCTCGTCCTTCAGCCTGATTGAGCGCGATCGGCTGTTCGGCGTCAACATCCTCGGGGCGGACCAGCAGGTGCTGGCGGCCCGCTTCAGCAATCGCCGGCTGAACGGCGGGCAGCGTTTCGAGGGAACGCCATGGTTCGCCGGCTCCTCCGGTGTTCCGCTGCTGGCGAAGGCGCTTGCAACGGTCGAATGCGAGGCCGAGGAGATTATCGAGCGATACTCGCACGGCATCATCATTGGCCGCCTGCTCAGCATGGAGCTGTCGCATCGTCTGTCCGGCCTCATCTACTGGAACGGCCAATATGTCCAGATCGATCACGACGCGGATCTGGACCGACTTGCAGAGGTGAGCATCCCCTTGGCGCATGTCCGCTGAGGGGCAACGGGGCGAAACAGCATGAAGCGTGAAATTCCGACACACCCGCAATTCGTCGCAGCCAACGACAGCGGCGCGTCGACGGCACGCTGGCAACTCGACCGCATCGTCGCCGATTTGCGCGTCTCGCGCGAGGAGACCCACAGCATCCGCCGCGATGGCGAAGCGCGCCGCGCGCCGTCTCGCGATGCGCTGGAAGCCGTCCTCAACGGGCTGACGGAGGCGCTGTTTCCAAGGCACTATGGACGGTTCGATCTCGACGGTGAGAACATCGACTATTTTGTCGGTAACACGCTGAGTGTTGTCCTGGATTCGCTGTGCGAGCAGGTCCATCGCGGCGCACTGTTCGTCGGCGACGAGTTGTTGCCGGGCTTTCGCCGGGAGGATGCGATCGAGCTCACGCGCAGCTTCGCTTCCCAACTGCCTTCGGTGCGCGGCGTCCTGATCAACGACCTCCGAGCGGCCTTCGTCGGCGATCCGGCCGCGCGCAATTTTCCGGAGATCCTGATCGGCTATCCCGGCATGACCGCGATCATCCACCACCGCCTCGCCCATATCCTGCATCGCCAGGGCGCGCGGCTCGTCGCGCGGCTGATAGCAGAGATCGCCCATGCCCGGACCGGCATCGATATCCATCCGGGCGCCAGCATCGGATCGGGCTTCTTCATCGATCACGGCACCGGGGTCGTGATCGGGGAGACCGCCGTGATCGGCAATAATGTGCGCATCTACCAGGCCGTCACGCTCGGCGCGCGACATTTCCCGACCGATGACGAAGGCAACATCATCAAGGGCGACGCGCGCCATCCGATCGTGGAGGACGACGTCGTTATCTACGCGGGCGCGACCATCCTCGGCCGGATCACCATCGGCCGCGGCTCCACCATCGGCGGCAATGTCTGGCTTACGCGCGACGTGCCGCCAAACAGCGTGGTGACGCAGGCCACGGCCCGGAACAAGGTCGGTACAGGTGTCGACCCGAGCTAGGCTGCCGAAGCCGTTAGATGTGTGAGGGGTACTGTCGTCCGTACCTCGAGAGAGTTACGGAATTACTTTCTATTTCTAGGCATGAAGTTAGCATATTTTAGCTGACAAGGCCCGAATAACGTGATGGACCAAACGTTCTCGAAAAGAGACGTTGCGGCCACATTTCCCCTGATCGCTCGGAAGGATGACGATGCGCCTCGTAACAACCATGTTTGCTGCCCTGACGGCGGTCGGGATCGCACTCGGTCTGTCGGCTTCCGCCCAGGCGCAGCAATCGCTGCGCGTCGGCTTCATCCCGGTGATGGGCGCGGCGCAGGTTTTCGTTGCGGATGGCGAAGGCTGGATCAAGCAGGCGGGACTGGCGCTGACCACGAGTACATTCGAATCCGGTCCGAACATGATCCAGGCGCTGCAGTCCAGCACGCTCGACGTCTATGTCGCCGGCCTTGCGCCGCTGCTGGTCGCCCGATCAAAGGGCATCGACGTGCGCATCGTCGCCGCGACCGTGGTCGAGGAAATGGGATTTGCGACCAGCGCCGCGTTTTCTCCGCAGATCGAAGGCAAGGATCCGGCGGCTACGTTCAAGGCGTTTCGTGAAAAGAACGGCCGCCCGGTCAAGCTCGCGACCCAGCCGATCGGCTCGGGCCCGAACACCGCCTTGCAGCACTGGCTGTGGGAGGTCGTGAAGGCTGACAAGGCGGATGTCCAGATCGTCGAGATGGGCATCGACGCGACCCAGCGCGCGATCGCGACCGGCGCGGTCGAGGGCGGCTCGGTGCGCGAGCCCGCGCTCTCCATCATCCGCAAGCAGAATCCGGCGATCAAGCTGATCGCGACCGGCAAGGATATGTTCCCGAATTTCCCGGGTGTCGTGGTTGCCGTCATGGGTCCCTTCGCCGACAAGAACCCCAAGGCCGTCGACGGCCTAGTGCGCTCGGTCATCCGCGCCACCGCGCTTCTGAAGGAGCATCCCGAACGTGCCGTGAAGCATGTCGGCGCCGCCTTCGGCAACGGCCTCGTGCCCGATGACATCCTGTTGGAGTCGCTGAAATCACCGCAGACCCAGTTCACGTCCGATCCGCGCCGCATCGAGGAATCGACGCGGCAACTGCAGGAGTACCAGGTGAAGATCGGCGCCCTGCAAAAGGCCGAGCCGCTCGAAGGGTTGTTCGCCTTCGACGTCTATAACCGCGCCGCGGCCAATTAACGACGTCTGTCATTTACGTAACGGACGCGGGCCGGTGACACGGATACGATCGCTGACGCTGGGCGCGCTGGGATTTGCCGGCTTCCTCGCGCTGTGGGAGGCGATGCCCGCCTTCCATGTCGTGCCGGCATCGGTGCTGCCGCCACCGAGTGCGCTGCCACGGGCGTTCTGGCGCGAGCTTTCGAGCGGCATCTGGTTCGCTGCGCTGACGACGAGCCTGCGCAACTACCTCGCAGGGCTTGCGATCGGCAGCCTGCTCGGCATCGCTCTCGGCGTTGCCACTGGCATGTCGAAGACACTGGAATCCTTTCTCGCCTGGATCGTGCGCATCCTGCGGCCGATCCCCGGACTTGCCTGGGTGCCGTTCGCGATCCTGTGGTTCGGCATCGATCCGGCAGCCGCCATCTTCATCATCTCGACCGGCGTGTTCTGGATCTGCTATTTCGCGGCCCTTGGCTCTGTCCACTCGGTGAACCGCGACCTGATCGAAGTGGCCGATGCGTTCGGATTCGGTCGCGCGGATCAAAAGCTGATCAAGGTGATCCTACCTGCCGCCGCGCCGGGCATCCTGGTCGGCCTGCGGACTGCGCTGGGGCAGGCCTGGATGGCGGTCGTCGCCTCCGAGATCTTTGGCGTGCCCGGTCTTGGCCAACGCATGATGCAGGCTTCCAACCTGCTGGCGAGCGACGTCGTCGTGATCTACATGGCGACGATGGCCGCGCTGTATGGGCTGATCGACACCTCCTTCATCGCGCTGCAATCACGGGTGCTGCGATGGAAGCGATAATCTCGCTGCGCGGTGTCGGCCTCACGTTCGCGCGCGATGGCGAGCGGACGGAGGTGCTTCGCGATCTCGACCTTGACATCGCGCCTGGCCGTTTTGTCGCCGTGCTCGGCCCCTCCGGCGTGGGCAAGTCGACGCTGTTGCGCGTGATGGCCGGACTGCTTCAGCCGAATGCCGGAGAGGTCAGCGTGAATGCGCGCGCGGAAGGGTTTAGGCTCCCGGTCGCGTTGGTGTTCCAGGACGCACGCCTATTGCCATGGCGCACGGTGCTTTCGAATGTCGGCTTCGGCCTCGAGCACGGCAAGGTCAGCGCCCACGAGCGCCACGAGATGGCGCGGGCCGCGCTCGCGCTGGTCGGCCTGCCCGGTTTCGAGAAGCGATATCCGCATGAGATGTCCGGCGGACAACGTCAGCGCGTGGCGCTGGCGCGCGCGCTCGCGGTCGATCCCGACATCCTGTTGATGGATGAGCCATTCGCCGCCGTCGATGCCCTCACCCGCGAAGCGCTGCAGGACGAATTGGTGCGCATCCATGCCGCCACCCACAAGACCGTCATCTTCGTGACCCACTCGATCACGGAAGCAGTCTATCTCGCCGACGATGTGATCGCGATCACCGGAAAACCGGGACGCCTCGCCGCGTCCATTCCTATCGACGTTGCCCGGCCTCGCCGCCGCGACGATCCAGCGAACCGGGAGCTGATTGCCCGGCTGCGCGCCATCCTCGGGGACGAGGATCCGGCCTGAGCTGACCGTTCCAAATTGAAGCCCGTCGCCCGGGTGGAGCGAGCGCGGAAGCCAGGACGTCTGCATCAACACTTACGAACGGACCCCGGTTACGCCGACGCTCCACCTGGGCTACGAAACTGAGGACGCCCCGCTCCAAAGGGCCGTGACCTTCGCAGCAGGGCCACCAGCCGGCGGAAGCGACGGCGCAGTCGGCGCGCCACGGGCGCAGGTTCTTCCCTGCGCAGCGATGCCGGTGAGCCATGCGCCAGTTCGAGCAACATCAGCATCTCTATGCTTGACATGGCTACGCGGCCTTCGCGGCTTGCGGCTTGGTGGCCTTGATACGTGTCACGCTGTGGCGGCCATCGATGCTGACCGGTACCTCGCCATCGATCGTGGCGCGGCGGACGACACGGTGCTGGTCGCCATAGTCGTTGACCGCGTAATGCTGCGTCGCGCGGTTATCCCAGATCGCGACGTCGCCGGCCTTCCAGCTCCAGCGCACGGTGTTTTCCGGCGCGGTGATGTGCGACTGGAACAGATCGAACAGCTTCTGGCCGTCGTACTTCGGCAAGCCGACGAACCGCTGCACGAAATTGCCGAGCACCAGCGTCCGCTCGCCGGTTTCAGGATGAATACGAACCACCGGATGTTCGGTCTCGTAGACGGTGCCGGTAAAGACTTCGTCGAAGTGCTTCTTGTCCGCCTCGGTGGCGCGCGACTTCACTGCGTAGTCATAGGCATTGCTGTGGATCGCCCAGAGCTCGTCGGCAAGCCGCTGCAGCGGCGGCGGCAGGTCGAGATAGGCTGCGGCCGTGTTCGACCAAACCGTATCGCCGCCATAGGGTGGGATCACCACGCCGCGAAGCACAGAGATCTTCGGATAGGCGTCGACGAAGGTGACGTCGGTGTGCCACTGGTCGGCGCGTCCCCCGCCCCGGCCCGAGTCCAATTCAAGGATCGAAGACGTGCCCTTGGCCGCGCCGATCGTCGGATGCGGCACCAGTCTGCCGAGCCGAACGGCGAACCGTTCCTGCTCGGCGTCGTCGAGATGATCCTGGTCGCGGAAGAAGATCACCTTGTGCTCGAGCAGCACGTTGTTGATCGCGGCGATCGTCTGGTCAGGCAAATCGCCCGACAGCTTGATGTTCCGGATCTCCGCCCCGAGACGGGCCGCGCGCTTGACGATGTCCGCGCGCGGAATGACGTTGTCGATGAGGTCAGTTTGAGCCATGGTCGTGCTTCCTATTCCGCCGCAACATTCTGCGGCGATTGCCAGACTGCAGGTGCGTAGAGATCGGCTGCGAAATCCTCCGCAATCGTACCGTTGATCCGTTCCTCATGCGCCGCGAGATCGGCAAGGAACAGGTCGCGGCTGATGCGCGCCACAATCGCCGGGATGTCGCGCTTGAAGCTCAAGACATCGCCGACCGGCACGCCGAAGCTGACAAAAGCCGCCGGGTTGAACACGTGAATCTCTTTCAGGTACGGCGCACGGCCAGGCTCCTTCTCCAGGTACTCGTGCCCTGCGCCGAGATAGGGATAGGCCGCCAGCGTCTCGTCCTGCTGATCGTCCGGAGGCGCGAAGCGATCGCGCCAGCGCAGGATTTCGTGCGCGAAGTCGCGCAGCTCCGGCTGCGCGGCGAGATCGACGGAATAGCCGGTGGCCACAATGGCGAAGTCGAATGAGAATTCCCCGCTCGGCGTACCGACCACCAGCCCCGCTCCCGCGGGCTTTGCGGAAATCCAGGGCGATGCCAGATGCAAATGAAAGTTCGGGAATTTCACCGCGCGCGTGATTGCATCCGGCGGCGGCGTCGAGCCCGCGCGGCGGAAGCGGACCGCCTGCTGCCATCGCACGGCGTCGGGCAGCGCACCGTAATTGTCATAAGCGCCGGGATAGCCGCGGATGCGGATCACCGGCAGCGCGGCGAGTGCTTCGCGCCGCGCGAACAGGTGCACTTCCTTGGCGCCCGCTTCCAGCGCAACCGCTGCGGCGTCGAACGCCGACGCCGCGCTGCCGAGCACAGCAATCGCCTTTCCACGTAGAGACTCGAAATCGATCGCCTCCGAGGTATGAGCATAGGCACTCCTCGGCAGATTCTGCTTCACGACGTCAGGCACAGCGGGACCGCCATTGCTGACGAAGCCAGTCGCGAGCACGAGCTTCCTCGTGGTCTCAATGCTCGGCGCACCGTCCTTTTCCAGATGAAGCCGCAAGTGATCGGCCTGCGGCTCGATGCGGATCAGCCGCGTGCCGTAGCGAACGGGGACGCCGAGGATGTTGCGATACCAGTCGAGATAGGCAGCCCAATCCAGGCGCGGAATCCGGTCGAGAGCCTCATAGGCCGCCGCACTGTAGCGTGTTTCGTACCACGCCTGGAAGCCGAGCCCAGGCACCCCGAGCTCGGGCCCCGGCAGGTTCTTTGGCGTGCGCAGCTTGTGCATGCGCGCGCTGGTCCGCCACACGCCGACGCTGCCGCTTTCCACGGCTGCATCGATCACGGAGACCTTGCCGATCCCAGCACGCCGGAGCGCAAATGCAAAGGCGGTCCCCGATTGTCCGCCGCCGACAACGAAGACGTTGTGATCGATCCCGTCGCGGTCCGGCACCCAATTTTGCGGATCGGGTCCGATCAAGCGAAGGGTTTCTCGGGCTACGCTGTCGGGATCGGATTGCGGCATGCTGATCAACCTCGCGATTACAACCAAATCGTAGGGGCGACCGATCTTCAGTCAATGAAATGAAACCAGCTTTGTTTGCGAGGACAGGCAATGATCGCGTCGTCGTCGATGCGGGCGCTGGAAGATTTGCGACGATCGCGCTGCACCGACGCGCGACGCGTGCTTTGCCCGATCAAAATTGGCCTTCGTCGCTCCAACCGGCATGTGCGTAGGTCACGCAGATTGCCTCGCATGTCGATATATCCGTCGCGGCATAGGGTCTCGTCTCCGATTGACGAGCAATCCAAAAGGTTCATGCTCGCTACCGATACAACTATGCAAATTCATTTCATCGACATACTCGCGATCGAAGACGTAGAGTTTGCAAGCTGCGGGCTCGTGCTCGAGCACCGAATGCAGTGACGATGGACAGTCCGGAAATGTCGCAACCGAGGGGCGTCATCAGCCTTGAGCAGGATACTCCCGAACTTGCCCGCGCCTATGAACAGGCCGGCGTCGTTCAATTCCATCACGGCAAATTACTGATCGGCCCGCTTGCGCCGAAGGCGGGCGAGCACGTGCTCGATATCGGCGCCGGGACTGGTCGGCTCGCGGAGTTCGTCGCCGGCCTGGTTGGTCCGCAGGGCCGCGTCGTCGGCATCGATCCGCTGGAAAACCGTATCGAGATTGCACAGCTTCGGCAGTCGGACAGTCTGACGTTCGAGACCGGACGCGCGGAGGATCTGACCCGTTTCCGCGACGGTGAGTTCGATGCGGTCTATCTCAACAGCGTGTTGCACTGGATCGCGGACAAAGACCGCGCCTTGCAGGAAATCCACCGCGTACTGAAGCCCGGCGGCAGGCTCGGGCTCAACGTGCAGGATCCTTCGCGACCGCACCAGTCGCGCCAGCTTCTTCGTGCAGCAATCGTGCAGGCCGGACTTGGCGATGCGCATCGAGAATCGAATCCTGTTCTCGGCGTCACCGATGACGGGCTCAAGGCGCTGTTAACCAGCGTCGGCTTTATCGATTACCGCAGCGACCTCCGATCGCTGATCGATCTGCATCGCGATGCAGACTCGGTTCTCAGATGGTCGGAAGCGAGCGCCTTCGGCAACTTCCTCGACGGCTTCTCGAAACCCGAACGGGACCGCGTGCGCACTGCGTTCGCCGAGTTGGTCGAAGCCAATCGCATTCCCGAGGGGTTGAGGCTCGAACGCTATTTGCGCTTTGCCTTTGCGCGCAAAGCGCCATCGTCCAATTCATGAAGAACATCCGAAGGCTTCAGGCATGAGCGATCGACGTCAGCTAACCCTCAATCTCTTCATCTATCCCGGCGGCCATCACGAGGCCGCTTGGCGCTACAAGGGCTCCGCCGCGGAACGGATCCTCGACATCAGCTATTATCAGGAACTGGCGCAGCGCGCCGAGGCGCACAAGTTCGATGCGATCTTCTTTGCCGATGGACCTGCACTCGCCGACAATGTCCGCTATGCGCAGCGCTTCCGGCTCGAGCCGATCACCTGGCTCGCTGGGATCGCCGCCGTCACCAAACGCATCGGCCTGATCGCGACCGCGTCGACAACCTACACGGAGCCTTACAATTTGGCGCGGCTGTTTGCCTCGCTAGACCATATCAGCGGCGGCCGCGCCGGCTGGAACATCGTCACGACCAGCGTGCCGCAGGCGGCGCAGAATTTCGGGCTGCCGGAGCACCCGCCGCATCACGAGCGATACGAACGCGCTGAGGAGTTCCTCGACGTCGTCACCAGGCTCTGGGACAGTTGGGAGGACGATGCCCTCGTCAATGATCCCGTCTCCGGCGTCTTCGCCGATACCGCCAGGGTGCACACCATCGACCACGTCGGAAAGCATTTTCGCGTCCGCGGACCGCTCAACATCTCGCGGCCGCCGCAGGGGCGGCCCGTCTACGTGCAGGCCGGCTCGTCTGACGACGGGCGCGCCTTCGCGGCACGCTTTGCTGAGGCGATCTTCACCGCGCACCAGACGTTGGCGAGCGCGCAGGAGTTCTACGCCGACATCAAGCGGCAGGCGCGCGCCTTCGACCGTCAGCCGGATCAGGTCAAGATCCTGCCCGGCATCAGCCCGTTCATCGCCTCAACGCAAGTCGAGGCCGATCGGCTGCAGGACGAGTTCAACGAGCTCATCCAGCCGGAATATTCGTTGACCCAACTGCGCCAGATGATCGGACTCGATCTCTCCGGCTTCGACCTCGACGGGCCGTTCCCGCGGCATCTGATCGATACGAACAGCGCCCGTGGCGTCGCCAGCCGCTTCAAGCTTGTGGTCGACATCGTCGATCGCGAGAAACCAACCATCCGGCAACTGGTGCAGCGCCTGGCCGGGGCCCGCGGTCACTGGGTGATCGCCGGGCCGCCGGAGAAGATCGCGGACAACATCCAGACCTGGTTCGAGAATGGCGCGGCCGATGGCTTCAACGTCATGCCGCCTTGGCTGCCTGGCGGCTTCGACATCTTCGCCGAACAGGTCGTGCCGATCCTGCGCAAGCGCGGCCTGTTCCGCGAGGAGTACACCGGCAAGACATTGCGCGACCACTACGGCCTGAACCGACCCGGCAGCGTGTTCGCTGACAGCATTCAGGCGATCGCATGACCGCCTAATCTTTCCGGATTATGCCCCGCGTCTTCCGCGGGCATTCGTGCACTCCACGCATCACAACTTCTCCGAGACTGCAATGAATGTGCCTCGTTTCCTGCTACTTTCGGCCGTTCTCATCATCGGTGCGCTGGCAGGCGCCCCATCCCGCGCCGAGCCAGCCAAGACTGAGCTCAAGCTCGGCTTTGTGCCCGGCCCCTATATCGACGAGTTCAAGGCCGGCGTTCAGCCGGAACTCGAGAAGAAGGGCTACCGCATCAAATATTTCGAATTCTCGACCGGCCTCGAGGCCAACAACGCCGTGTTCAAGAGCGAGATCGATGCCAATGTCATGCAGCACACCGTCTTCCTGAACTCCTACAATGAACGCCAGAAGACCGATCTCGTCGGCATCATACACGTGCCGACGCCCCCGATGGGCCTCTATTCCAAGAAGCATGCGCTCGGCACGCCGATCAAGCCCGGCTCGACGGTGGCGGTCCCCAACGACCCCGTCAACCTGCAGCGTGCGCTGTGGATCCTGCGCGACCTCGGCCTCGTCGAAATCCGCGACAGCAAACCGGTCGACGTCACCGAACTCGACGTGATCAAGAATCCGGGCGGCATCAAGATCGTACCGCTGGAAGCCGCGCAGGCGCCCCGCGCTCTTGACGATGTGGACTTCGCCGCAATCCAGGGCAATTTCGCGATCTACAGCGGGTTGAATCTGACGAACGCCTTCGCGCTAGAAAAGATGACGACGCCTTATATCAACGTCGTTGCGGTGAAGCGCGGCAACGCAGAAAGTGCATGGACGCAGGATATCGTCGCAGGCTACAAGTCGGAGACCTTCAAGGCCGCGATCCGCAGCGACCGCTTCTATGACGGCTTCACACTGCCGGACTATCTGAAGTGACGAGACGGCTCTCTCAGGCCGCCCGCGCCTGCAGGCGACGGACGCGCGGAATCACATGCTCGGCGAAGCTGCGCATGTTTTCGTCGACGGGCTGGAACTGCAGCATGAAGAGCTCGACGCCGATGGCGTGGAAGTCGAGTATCCGGCTTGCTACAACTTCCATGGGTCAAGGCCCAAATTCCAAATCGCAGAGGTGACGCCATTGGATTTGCTCTCCCTGGAGATCAGCCCGGAAAGCTGACGAGTGTGCCGTAGAGTTCGCGCAGCTTGGCTTTGACTGCGTCTGAATGCCGGTAAATTGCAATGAAGCGCTTCAACCGTTCATCGTCCTTCAGCTCCGGCCGGGTAACGAACTGGAAGGCGTAGATCGGGTCGTTCTCGAACACCAGACCGACGGCAGGATCAAGTCCGGCGAGCTTCGCGAAGGTGGGATAGGTCGCTGCAGCATCCACCTCCTCGAGGGAGCGGGCGATCTGCGGACCTTCAAGCTGGACGAGCTTCAGCGGCTTGCGGTACGCCGCAATGTCTTCCAGCTTGGCGCGATGATCTGCTCCGGGCTTCAGCTCGATCAGACCCGCTTGGCGCAGCAGCAGCAAGGCGCGGCCGGTGTTGACGGCGTCACTGGAGATCGCGATGCGGGCGTTATCCGGAAGCTCCTGGAGCGATTTGTACTTCTTGGAATAGAGGCCGAACGGCGTGCTGAAGGCGACGCCGACCGGAATCAGCGCATATCCCTTCTGCGAGATGGTGAACTCAAGGAACGGCACGTGCTGGAATAGGTTCGCTTCGAGCTCCCGCTCGGCGACTGCGCGGTTGGGGGTATTCCAGTCATTGAACTCGATCAGTTGTATATCGAGTCCCTGCGCCTTCGCCTCCTTTGCGGCGATCTCCGCGGCCTGGTTCGAGATGCTCGTGGCAAGGCCGATCCGCAGCGGCCTGTCGTCGGCGCCCGCGATCGCGCTGCCTGCGGCGATGGCAATCGCCAGCACCCCGAAGAGGACGTGACGGATTGCCGTGCCCTGCTTTGAGCGGCGGTGTTTCGCAGCGACGATTGTGGGGTCAGCCATGCTCGACCAGGTTTCCTTGAAATACGACCTCCTGATGGGGTTACGGGCGGCCTCTGCAATAAAGGCTGTCGCATGAGCGGCGGGACGAAATATCGCCGGCGCGCCCACGCGACAGTCAGTTGGTTCCGAGACGACGATCAACCAGCGATGCGCGGCGCCGGTTCGTCCACTCAGAACTCTCCCCCTCCCCCCGGAGGAGGAAACGCCGGCTTGTCCTTGGGCAGTTCAGCGACGAGTGCTTCCGTCGTCACGATCAAGGCGCCGACCGAAGCCGCGTCCTGGAGCGCCGTGCGCACGACCTTGGCCGGATCCACAATCCCTGCTTCGAACAGATCGACATATTGCTCGGCCTGCGCGTCGAAGCCGAAGGTTGGCGACCTGTGCTCCAGGATCTTTCCCACCACGATCGAACCTTCGACACCGGCGTTCTCGGCGATCTGGCGGATCGGAGCCTCCAACGCGCGCAGCACGATGTTGATACCGGCCTGCACGTCAGGATTGGTGTGCGTGAGCTTGCTGACGGCGGATTTGGCACGCAACAGCGCGACGCCCCCGCCGGGCACGATGCCTTCGGCGATCGCCGCCCTGGTGGCGTTGAGCGCGTCGTCGACGCGATCCTTCTTCTCCTTGACCTCGATCTCCGTCGCGCCGCCGACCCTGATGACGGCAACCCCGCCGGACAGCTTCGCCAGGCGCTCCTGCAGCTTCTCCCGATCATAGTCCGAGGTCGTCTCCTCGATCTGTGTCCTGATCTGCGCGATGCGGCTGTCGATGTCCTTACGCTTTCCGGCCCCGCCCACGACCGTGGTGTTCTCCTTGTCGATCCGGATGCGCTTGGCACGGCCGAGCTGGGACAGCGTCACATTCTCGAGCTTGATCCCGAGCTCTTCGGAGATCGTCTGACCAGCCGTCAGGATCGCGATGTCCTCCAGCAACGCCTTGCGGCGATCACCAAAGCCAGGCGCCTTCACGGCAGCGACCCGCAGGCCGCCGCGCAGCTTGTTGACCACCAAGGTTGCGAGCGCCTCACCCTCGACATCCTCGGCGACGATCAGGAGCGGCTTACCTGTTTGCGCCACGGCTTCGAGCACTGGCAGCAAGGGGTGAAGCGAGCTCAGCTTCGCCTCGTGGATCAGGATATAGGGGTCCTCGAACTCGACGAGCAGTTTATCGGCGTTCGTTACGAAATAAGGCGACAGATATCCGCGATCGAATTGCAGCCCTTCGACGACGTCGAGCTCGGTATCCAGGCTCTTTGCTTCCTCCACCGTGATCACGCCGTCATTGCCGACTTTCTTGACTGCGGTCGCGATGATCTTTCCGATCGCCGTATCGCCATTGGCGGAGATGGTGCCGACCTGGGCCACCTCTTCCGACGATTGCAGCTTCCTCGCCCGTTTCTCGATGTCCTTGATCGCTTCGGCTGCGGCGAGATCGATGCCTCGCTTCAGATCGAGCGGGTTGAGGCTCGCGGCGACAGCCTTGGCGCCCTCGCGCACGATCGACTGCGCCAGCACCGTCGCCGTCGTCGTGCCGTCTCCGGCCAGATCGTTGGTCTTGGAAGCAACCTCGCGCACAAGCTGGGCACCGATATTCTCGTATTTGTCCTCCAGCTCGATCTCCTTGGCGACGGTGACGCCGTCCTTGGTGATACGCGGTGCCCCGAACGCTTTTTCGATTACGACGTTGCGGCCCTTCGGTCCTAACGTCACCTTGACGGCATTGGCGAGCACGTCGACGCCGCGCAGCAGGCGTTCACGCGCATCGGCGGAGAATTTGACATCCTTGGCAGCCATTAAACGATGCTCCTCGTAGCAATTGTTGCAAAGTTTGCCTGCATCCGCCGCCGGAGATGCCTGCCGTGCAGGCTCGTCTGCTCGCGGAATGCGGCGATAATCATTCTCAGGCGATGATCCCGAGGATGTCCGATTCCTTGGCGATCAGGAGATCCTCGCCGTTGATCTTCACCTCGGTGCCCGACCACTTGCCGAACAGCACGCGGTCGCCCTTCTTCACGTCGAGCGGCTGAAGTTTGCCGGTCTCGTCGCGCGAGCCGCTGCCCACCGCGACGACCTCTCCCTCCTGCGGCTTCTCCTTCGCCGTGTCCGGGATGATAATTCCACCCTTGGTCTTGTTGCTCTCTTCGATACGCCGGATCACGACGCGATCATGCAGGGGACGAAAACTCATCAGAATGCTCTCTTCGAACGAACGGTCTCTCGAATGTTCATCCGCGCTGTCGATGCACGGCGAACAAATGCAGTGACGAAAAAGCTATGGCGGGGACAATCTGGTGTCCATGTCAAATTCCATCGCGTACGTAGACAATTTCTGCCGGACTGAAAGCGTCCCTTGAAACAATTTCGGCTGACGTATTTTGTGCGCGCCGCTTCGTCCTGCTGCCACGGTGGTGACTTCAGCGAGCAGGCGCAACGGTCAACGAAATATAAGCCGGCGACGGGAACTCTCAGGCTGCGATGTCGACGACAACGCGCCTGGCAAGCTTCACAGGATCGGTGCTCGGCTTGATGATCGATGCCCGCTTGAGATCCCCGGTGATCTTCACGACTTCGCGTCGCAACGCCTCGCCGGCCGGATGATGGCTGTGGGTGTGACTGCGCAGCATCGCGGCGAGATCGGCGACCGCGACTTTCGGCGTGTATTTCGAGAACACCTCCGCGGCGTCGTCGGGCTGTTCAGCGACATGGTGTGCGGCGTCGCGGATGGCGTGTGTCAGTGCCGCAACGGCGGCGGGATCTGCGGCCCAGAGCGAAGAGCGGACGCCGAGGGTGCAGCAGGACAGATCGGCATAGTCCCCGCTCAGATTGGAGGCGATCTCGACAATGCTGCCGTTGCCGCGCCGCTCGGTCAGCCATGCGTTCGGATCGGAATCGGCGATGGCATCCACCTCGCCCCGTTGCAAGGCAACCAGCAACAGGTCCGCGGGGAATTCGCGCCACTGAACATCGGTCTGCGGGTCAAGCCCATTGTCGGACAGGAGGATGGCAAAGAAGTTGCGCGGCGGTCCGGAAATGCTGGAGACGCCAATGGTCTTGCCTTTCAGGCTCTTGATGTCCTTGACGCTCGACTCCTTGACTGCGAACAGCCGGGTGCAGCCGCCATGCAGACCTGTGGTGAGCTTCACGTCGATGCCCTGCTCCAACGGCTTCAGCCAGTTCAGCAGCATGCTGGAGCCCGCATCGGCCTTGTCGGTGGCGAGCGCCTGCAGCATCTGGTCGGTATTGCCGGCAAGCTGAAGGAATTCGACGTCGATATTGTAACGGGCGAAATAGCCGCGATGCAACGCAACCGGGACTGCCGCCGTGCAGATGCCGGTGCCGTTATAGGCGAAGCGAATATGTCGCGGCGGTCCCTTCGCTTGCTCTGCGCTATCGCTGGTGCGGCAGATCAGTGGGTCACCCAGAGGCGCCGGACCGCGGCCAAACGCCGGCAGGGCTCGTGCGGCTTGCATCAATCCGAGCGGAGCGCCGACGCCGACGAGCCCCGCCAACGCGAGTAGATTCCGCCGTGACGGCGACGCCGGTCGATCCTGATCTGATGTCATCGCGCGATCTCCCTGTCTTGCTGCGCCATCCCGCTGATGTTGCGCGCCGACTCGGCAGCAGAAACATCGGCGCGGCGAGAGCAAGAATGCTCGCTCCGCTCCTTGCTTCTGTCCATCTCAAATTCCAGCACAGACGTAGAGAGTTCATGTCGCCCTAAGGCGGCGATCGGAAATTTGTCTCGCGACTGGGGCAACACGCCGACCGCCTGAGGTCTACATGCGCTACCGCACGGCAACAGTCGCAATACCGGGACGACGGCGGCCGAGCAGAGCCAGGAGCAGAAACATGCCGCATGAACAGAGCGCAACAAGTCCGAGCAACCCATGGCTTCCGAAGCGCACGAGTAAATCGGCAAGAAGTGGAGGAGAGACGGCAGAGGCGAGATTCAGCGGTAAGGCGATACGAGAGGTCGCCTTTGCAAATTCCAACTTGTCGTAGAATACAAGGAGTATCGTCGCACGCGCTACAATCAGCGTTCCGCTGCCCGCGCCGCAGAGCAGGATGAATATCGCGACCGTCCGATAAGATCCGCCACTGATCATCAGAATTAGCATCGCAACAAGAAGCGCCGCGGCAGCGACAAGGCCAGTCGTGATTCCGTCCCATCGCCCGCGGCCGAGGAAATCGATGGCGCGAGCACTCACCTGAACCACGCCCAGCATCGAGCCAAAGGCGACGGCTTCTGATGGCGAAAGCCCCTCGGCTTTCAGCAGTTCGATCATCACGGCACCAAGGCCGAATGTCACGAAAGCATTCAGCGCGATCGCGGAAACCATCAGATAGAATGTGCTCTTCGGAACTCGCGGCGCGTTCGTTCGGATCGTTGCCCGCGCGCCTTCGTCTTCAATTCTCTTTCGACGTGGCATGCCCCACGCGTACAACGGAAGACAAACCACGATCATCGTGGCAGCATAGATGACGCACGTTCCGCGCCAGCCTGCCAGCGCAGCAAGGAGCGAAGTGGTCGGCCAGAAAATGCTGCTGGAGAGGCCCGTCACCAGCATGAGAGCGCCGATTGCGCTTTTTGCGCTTCGGCCAGCGACTTCATTGAGCATGATGTAGGCACCTGTCGTGAGCGTCGCACTGCCGGCCATGCCGAGAATCATCCAGCCGGCGAAATAGAACGCCGGCTTATGCGAGACTGACAGCACGCCAAAGCCCAGTGCAGCCACGACCGTGCCGACCATCATGACATGCGGCGCGCCAAATTGGACGAACGCCCTTCCGAGCGAGGGGGCGCATAGCCCCATCGCGACGTACAGGACCGACGTGCCGGCAAACACGGCCGAGATATTCATATGCAGGTCAACGGCGACTTGTGTACCAACGATCGCAGGAAGCCCTATTGTTCCCCAGCCGATGAGTTGCGTGACGGAAAGCACCAATAGGACACCGGTCGTTGTTCTATCGAACATTAGCACCCGCATTCCGAACGTATGGGTCTAATTGCCAAGGGCGCGCCAAGGAATGACGAGCCGCTCCAGCCAGGTCGCGCTGCGGTCGATCGCGAATCCGACCGTGCCGACCACGACGATGCCGAGCATCACAAGGTCCATTTCGAACCGTTCGCGACCAGCGATGATGAGGCCACCGATGCCCGGCCCCGCGGCCATGAAATATTCCGCGCCGATCGTCGCGAGCCAGGCATAGATCAGCGCGAGATGGAGGCCGGTCAGCAGTGACGGCACGGCCGCAGGCAGATAGACCGATGTCACGAACTGGAGCCGGTTGAATTTGAAGACTTCGCCGACCTCGACCAGCTTCGCAGGCGTGCCCTGCACGCCCTCGACGATGTTGAGGATCACCGGGATCGCGGCCGCCAATGCGATGAACACCACCTTCGCCGTCTCGTCAAATCCGAACCAGAGCGAGATCAGCGGGATCCAGGCCAGTAGCGCGATCTGCTTGAGCCCGTTGAACCAGGTCGTGACGATCCGGTCGGCGATCCGCGACAGGCCAAGCACGAGACCCGCCGCTACGCCGATGCTGGAGCCGAGCGCGAAGCCGAGCAAGTCGCGCCGCAGGCTCGTCGCCAGCGCACGGACGAGTTCACCGCTGGCGAATTCCTGCCAGGCCGTTGCGACCACGCTTTCAAGCGGCGGCAGGAACTGGCGATTGACCAGACCGGAGTGGCTGGCGATTTCCCATAGCGCCAACAGGACGACGGGCAGCACCAGCCCGCGCCGCACGCTTTGAAACGCACTTGCCGAGAGCTCAGACGCCATTGGTCCGCCAGCGCTGCAGCCGCCGCTCGACGATCGCCAGCGCCTTGTCGCTTACGAAGCCGATCAGCCCGATCACGATCATCGCGACCAGCACCGTGTCGAGCCAGAACATCTGGCGGCCCCAGACCAGGAGATAGCCGAGCCCTTCCGATGACGCGAGGAGTTCGACGCTGACCAGCGCGATCCAAGCGTGCGTCAGGCCATAACGCAGCCCGGTGAAGATCTGCGGGACGGCGCCGGGCAGCACGACATAGCGCAGGGTCTGCAATGGCGTGAAGCGGAAGACCTCACCGACCTCGACCAGCGAGCGCGGCACATTGCCGATCCCCGCACTGGTGTTCATCACGACCGGGACGAAGGCCGCCTTGGCGATGACGACGATCTTGAGCGTCTCGCCGATTCCGAGCAGCAGCATCGCGAGCGGTATCCAGGCCAGCGCCGGCACTTGCGCGATCGCCGTGAACAATGGCCGGACATAGTCGTCCACGGTCTTTGAGAGCCCCATGGCCGATCCCAGCGCGAGACCGGCCCCAGCGCCGGCGGCAAAGCCGTAGAGCACCCGCAGCAGGCTGAAGCGCGCATGTTGCGCCAGCTCGCCGCTCGATAGCATGTCGACGAAGGTGTGCCAGACGTCCGAAGGCCTCGGCAGAATCTGCTCTGGCAGCCAGCCCTGGCCGGTGCCGAGAATCCAGACCGGCAGCGCGATGGCAGGCAGAACGAGCAGCCAGCCAAGCTCCGGCGCGCGGCGCGTAACGCCGCGCCAAAACTGGCTTGCGAGCGAGCGGATCAAGCCGTCGGAGGATGATGGCCCCGCCCCTGGCCTCGCTTCCAGTGCAGCGTCACTCATGCTGCCCCCTCCGCTGCCGTCGCTGTGCGGATCGGCTCGCTCGTGTCGTCGCTCTCCAATGTCCGCAGCACCGCTTTGCGGACCCGAATCAGGCTGTCGTCGCCGCGCGTCCGTGGTCGCGGCGCGGGGATGTCGAATATGTCTGAGATTCTGCCCGGTCGCGGCGCAAGCACCACCACCCGGTCGCCGAGGAAGACGGCTTCATCGACGTCATGGGTGACCAGGATCATCGTGATCTTTTCATGCGCCCAGATCTGTTGCAACTCGATCTGCAGCCGCGCACGGGTCAGCGCGTCGAGCGCGCCGAAGGGCTCGTCGAGCAAAAGCACCCGCGGCCGGTTGACGAGACCGCGCGCGATCGCCGCCCGCTGGGCCATGCCGCCGGAGAGTTGGTGCGGATAGGCCTGCGCGAAGCCGTCGAGGCCGACAAGCGCGATATGGGCGGTGATGGAATCGCGCTTGGCGCTTTCGCTCATCGGCGCGTTCTTCAATCCCAGGGCTACGTTCTGCCAGACTGTCGCCCAGGGAAACAGCCGCGGCTCCTGGAACACGATGCCGCGGTCCAGGCCCGTGCCGGTGATCGCCTCGCCGTCCTGGCTGATACTGCCGCGGTAGTCGCGGTCAAGCCCGGATATCAGCCGCAGCAGCGTGGACTTGCCGCAGCCGCTCGGCCCAAGGATGGCCACGAACTCACCGGCTGCAACCTCCAGGGAGACATCACGCAGCACATCGATGCGCGCGCCGTTGACCGTGAACGATTTGGAGACGTCGCGAACCGCGAGTTGGCCGCGGGTAGACGCCGACCGCTGTGCAGGCACGTCATCCCCTGCCCCGTGAGAGACGATGCTCATTGGCCGGCAGCGAGCGGCTTGCCACTCGCGTCATATTCCTGCCAGTAGCCGACGAGCCCCTGCTCTTTGAGCGCTGCATCAAGGAATGATCGATCGAACCAGCCATCGATGTCGACGTTGCGGCGGAGCAAGGCATACTCCTTCGCCTGCTTGGCCTGGAAGCGGTAGCTCTCAATGATCGACGCGTCGATGATCGGCGAATTGCGGTATTTCAATTCCTGGCCGGAGAAGTCGTAGCGATAGCCGGAGGCCGGAAAGCCAGTGCGAGACGAGATATCAAAGAACGCTTCGCGATTGGCCTCGTCCGACGACCAGCGTGCGGCACGCACGATCGCCGAGACGATCTTCTGCGTGACATCAGGGTGAGCCTTGATGAAGGCCTCCTGGCCGATCAACGTCGAATGACGCTCATAGGCGGGGTTGTCGCCCTTGGTGGTGTAGATGATCTCCGCGATCTTCTTCTCGGCGAGGCTGGCGAGCGGGAAGTTGCCGAAGGCCGCATCGATGTCGCGCGAGGTCAACGCTGCATTCGTCGTCGCTGTATCCATGTTGATGACCTGCACGTCTTTCTCCTGCAAGCCGTAGCCAGCGAGCACCTTGACCGCAGCGAGATGGTTGTTGGTGCCGCGGAAGATCGAGACCTTGCGCCCACGGAGATCCGCGACCTTGCGCACCGGCGAACCGAAGGGGACTGCGAGGTAAGTCGGTGCGTGGGCGCCCGAGGCGAGCAGGATTTTCGTCTTCAGACCATTGGCCCGTCCAATGATCTGCGGCAGATCGCCCTGGATCGCGAAATCGAGCTGGTTGTTGGCGAAGGCTTCGTTCACCGCCGGTCCAGCTCCCTTGAAGAACGACCATTCGATCTTGACGTCGGGAAGATCACGCAGCTCTTGATCGAAATAATGCTCGGAATGCGCGACCGCCGCCGATGACCCGCCGGCGAACTGACGGTTGTCGGCGCCGACGGAGGCGAATCCGATCCGCACCGTCAGCGGTTCGGCAGAAGCTGTTCCGAGCAGGCCGCCCAGCAGCGCGGTTGCAAGCAGCAATTGAAGCGCACGGTGGATCGTCATCGTGGTCTCGTGAGTTCCATCAAGTTTCTCTGGAGCAGCCACTACCGGACGCGTCCATCAGCGGCTTACATCGACGACGCAGTATGACGAGCGGCGCGTGCCACGCGCAACCTCACAGATTTTCATTGTTATGCCGGTCGGCGTTACTCCTCTTCTGCATGGCGTGGCTAAGACGGAAGATTGTTGTTCCTGCCAGTCTGCGCTGACTCGCGCTTCCAGAGATCGGCCGAATTGCCCTCGGATTTTCATCATCCAGCCTGACGTGGGTCATGCTGCGACGCGTATGTGTGTCGAGGAATTTTCTTTTGTCCGTGATCATGAGCGCGAGCAATCGCATCCACGGAACGGTGTGTGCGCAGAACGACGTTTTGATTTCACTGAGAGCGGCGACCTTGGATTGATTGTCCGCTGATTAGGTGAATTATTTGCGCAACGGATATCCATCTCCTTACCGGCAGATCAGCCATAATGACTTATCCGACTCGCCGGCAAGTGACCCAAGGCCTGTTGTTCGGAAGCATCAGCGCTGCCATCGGCACAGCCGGCGCTCGCGCCACCGGAGCGGCACGCCGGGGCGGCACGCTCAACGTCGTGATCCAGCCCGAGCCGCCGATCCTGGTCAGCCTCACCCATACGGCCGGCCCGACCACCCGCGTCAGTCCGAAGGTGACCGAAGGACTCGTTACCTTCAATCTCGACTTCAACCCGCTGCCACAGCTCGCAACCGAGTGGCGCAAGAGCGATGACGGGCTGCGCTACACCTTCACCCTAAGGCGTGGCGTGAAATGGCACGATGGCCACGACTTCACCTCCGCCGACGTCGCCTATTCGATCGAGCTGCTGAAACAGCACCATCCCCGCGGCCGCGGCACCCTGGCCTCGGTCCGCGAGGTGCGCACACCCGAACCGCATATCGCGGAGATCGTGCTCGATAAGCCGGCACCGTATCTGTTGGCCGCCCTCACCGCCTCGGAATCGCCGATCGTGCCGCGGCATATCTACGAAGGCAGCGATCCGCTCGCCAATCCGAACGGGCGCGCGCCGGTCGGCACCGGCCCGTTCGTCTTCAAGGAATGGAAGCAAGGCAGCCACGTCCTGCTCGAACGCAACCCAGACTATTGGGACCCCGGCAAGCCCTATCTCGACCGGATCGTGATCCGCTTCATTGCCGACGCCAATGCGCGCGGCGTGGCGCTGGAGACCGGAGAGATTCATTTCGCCCCGGACACACCTGTGCCGCTCGGCCAGATCGAGACGCTGAAAGCGAATCCGAATCTTGTGATCGAAACCCGCGGCTATGACTATCAGCCGGTCGTCTACCGGCTCGAGTTCAACCTGGCCAATCCTTATTTCGCCAAGCCCGAGGTGCGACGCGCGGTCGCTCACGCGATCGACCGCGACACCATCGCCCGCGTTGTGTTCTACGGCTGGAGCCAGAGCGCGCCCGCCGCGATCAGTCCGGCGCTGAAGCAGTTCCATAATCCCGATATCCCGCGCCACAACTTCGATCCGAAGAAGGCGGAGGCGCTGCTCGACGGCGCCGGCCTCTCGCGCGGGCCCGACGGCACGCGGTTCAAGGTGTTCCACGACTACATGCCCTACAGCGAAACCTATCAGCAGCTCGCCGCCTACACCCGCCAGGCGCTCGCCAATATCGGGATCGGTGTGACCTTGCGTGCGCAGGACGTACCGACCTGGTTCAAGCGTACCTACACCAACCGAGATTTCGACTTCATGAGCAACGGCATGAGCCATTCGTTCGACCCGTCGGTTGGAGTCCAGCGCCTCTATTGATCGAAGAACTTCAAGCCGGGCGTGCCGTTCTCCAACGGCTCGGGCTACAGCAATCCGGAAGTCGATCGGCTGCTCGAAGCAGCCGCGGTCGAAAGCGATCCGGCCAAGCGTCGAGAGCTGTTCTGCGCGTTCCAGGTGATCATCGCCACCGACCTGCCTGATATCAACCTGGTGACTGGTGCCAATTTGACGATCGCCAACCGCAAGGTGCGCGACCACACCATCACGATCGACGGCCCATCGGCCAATTTTGCCGATGTCTGGCTGGAAGCCTGAGGTTCACGCCATGAGCTTTGATCTGGATACATCCAATCCGCATTTCGCAAAGGCCGTCGAACTGCGTGAGATTTTTGCCCGCGACGCCGCGGCGCGCGATCGCGAAGGGGGCAAGCCGCTGGAGCAGCTTGCGCGGCTGAAGGCCAGCGGCCTGCTGAACATCCTGGTGCCGCAAGAATATGGTGGCGCCGGCGAGCGCTGGTCGACGGCGCTGAAGATTGCACGCGAGTTCGCCAAGGTGGACGGTGCGCTCGGCCATCTCTATGGCTACCATTTCGGCTCGCAGCACGCCGCCCAGCTTCGCGGCACGCCGGAACAGGCGGCGGACATCTTCCGCCGCACGGTTTCCGGCAACTGGTTCTGGGGCAACACGGCCAACAGCTTCTCCAAGAGCCTGTTCGGGCGCCGCGATGGCGACGGCTATGTCCTCGATGGCTACCGTCCCTTCACCTCCGGGTCGCACATCGCCGACTATCTGCAGATCGCCTGGGAGGACTACGACACCAATGCGCGCAGCTTTGCTGTGATTCCGGCGTCGCGCGAAGGCCTCCGTATAGAGAACGACTGGGACGGCTTTGGCCAGCGCCAGACCGGCAGCGGGCGCGTCACCTACACCGCAGTGCGCGTTCACCGCAACGAAGTGCTTGAGTACAAGCCGGACGGCGGGCGTCCCTACCAGACCGTCACGCCGTTCCTGCAGCAGAGCGCGCTGCTCAACGTCTTTATCGGCAGTGCGCAAGGCGCCCTGATTGCGGCGCGTGACTACACGCGCGAGAAATCGCGGCCCTGGATTCATTCCGGCGTCGAGAAACACACCGACGATCCCTGGATCAAGCGCATCTATGGCGAACTCTACACCCGCGTGAAGGCCGCGACTTTGCTTGCTGACGAGGCGGCCGAGACGCTTGATCGGGTCCGAGCACGCGGCCAGGATCTGACGGCGAGCGAGCGAGGTGAAGCATCGGTCGTCATCGCCGGCGCCAATGTTCTGGCCGGAGAGGTCGCGCTCGAGGTCACCAGCAAGATCTTCGAGGTGATGGGCGCCCGCTCGGCGACCATCACCAACGGCTATGACCGGTTCTGGCGCAACGTCCGCATCCACACGCTGCACAATCCGGCGGAGTACAAGATCCGCAATGTCGGCTCCTGGTTCCTCACCGGCGCCCATCCCGACCCTTCCGCCTTCCAGTAAATACCCCGAGCGTGAGAGAGAGCAGCGTGTCCAAGATCATCCAAGTCAACGGCTTCGCCATCTTCAGCCTGGTCCATCTATCGCCCGGCCTGTGGCGTCATCCAGACGATCGGTCGCTCGATTTCGCGAGCCTCGACTATTGGACCGACGTAGCTCGCACGCTCGAGGCCGGCAAGTTCGATGCGATCTTCATCGCCGATGGCATCGGTATTCACGACATCTACGCCGGCAATGCCGACGCAGCGCTGCGTAGCGGCGCACAGATCCCAAAGCTCGATCCGATGCTGCTGGTATCGGCAATGGCGCACGTCACGGAGCATCTCGGCCTCGGTGTCACTGCTTCCGTGTCCTATGAACCGCCCTTCACGCTTGCCCGCCGGTTTTCCACGCTGGATCATCTGACCAAAGGCCGGGTCGCGTGGAATATCGTCACGGGCTATTCGAATGCTGCCTCGCGGCCGGTTGGTCGCGACAAGGTCATGTCACATGATCCGCGCTACGATCTGGCGGACGAGTTTCTCGACGCGGTCTACGCGCTGTGGGAAGGGAGCTGGGACGACGGCGCCGTGTTTGCCGATCGCGAAAGCGGCACGTTTGCCGATCCGACGCGAATCCGCAAAATTCGGCATCACGGTCAGCACTTCAAGGTGGACGCCATACATCTCGTCCACCCGTCGCCACAGCGTACGCCGTTCCTGTTCCAGGCCGGCGCCTCCAATCGCGGCAAGGATTTTGCGGCGAGGCATGCCGAGGCGGTGTTCCTGGGCGAGCTTTCGAAGGCCGCCACCGCCGCCAACGTCGCGGAGACCCGGACGCGCGCCCAGAGCTTCGGCCGCGACGGCCGTGATATCCGTTTCTTTGCCCTTATGACTGTGATCGTTGGAAAAACCCGCGCAGAGGCAGAGGCGAAATACCGCGACTACCAGCACTACATCGATCCGAGAGGCGCGCTCGCTCTTCTCTCGGGATGGACCGGTATCGACCTGTCTCGCTACAGCCTCGACGATCCCTTCCCGTCCGTGAAGAAGGACAACGCGGTCACCTCGATGATCGATTCCTTCGCGCGGACTGAGCGTCCCTGGACGACCCGGGAGATTGTCGAACACAGCGCCATTGGCGGGCGTGGCCCGGTGATCGTGGGCTCGGTATCCGAAGTCGCCGACCAGCTTCAGGCCTGGGTCGACGAGACCGATATCGACGGTTTCAATCTCAGCTACGCGGTGACCCCTGGCGGCTACCAGGATTTTGCAGAACTCGTGGTGCCGGAACTGCAGCGGCGCGGCGTCTACAAGACGGAATACGCTACGGGCACATTCCGCGAAAAGGTCTTCGGTCCCGGCCGCGCACGACTGCCCTCCTCACATCCGGCGGCACGCTTTCGTTCTCGTTCAATCGAGGAGCAGCCGCGAGCAACCGCGCGCGCGTGAGCGCGGTAGCGGGTTGCGCCGGCAGCACTCAGGTCGTGCGGGATGACGGAATGCGCAGTCCCGCCTGCTCCATCAACTGCAGCACGCGACGGCCGAAGAAGTCGAGGTCGGGCTTGAAATCGAAGAAGCTGAGCTGAAGCCCATCTATTCCGGCCTTCTTGAGCTGCAGGAATTGATCCACCACCTGCTCCGGCGTGCCGATGGGGGCGACGATCGTCTCGCCGACGGGGGTGATCTTGTACCCTCTCGTCTTGATCTGATTCTCTAGGAAGGGCTTGTGCTGGAAAGCATTTGCGTCCAGATCGCCTGCGTCGAGCGCGGCGTTCGGCAAGAGGTAGTCGTTGAACACTATCACAGTGAGGTCGAGCCCGTGCTTCGCGGCGATCTCGCTGACCTTCGCCCAGACGATCTCGCCGTCGCCGGCCGCAATGCCGACCTTGATCTTCTCCGCCAAGGCAGGCGTGGCGAGGAGAGCAAGGCCGACGACAACAGAGAGGAACCAGCGTTTCATTTATAGATCTCCATCCAGGCGATCGGACTACATCAGAAATCTCGCGCTCGACAAAACGTGTCGAACCAAGACTGTTCGACTAGACATCATATGAACAACCTATCACCTTCCCAGCTTGGTCAAGGCCTTTCACCGGGTTCAGCTTGACAATCTACGATTTGGATTGGTGCCCAGCGCGAGCGAGAGCGTCTTTCAGCTTGTCATACTCCTCACACCCGCCGGGATGACACAGCAGCCGCAGCAGTTCGAGATTCTTCTCGGCGCGCGCAAAATCGCCGGTATCGATGAACAGCTCCCCCTGATATTCGAGCGCCGGCCGATGAGTCGGATCGTAGAAGATGGCTTCCTTGTACCACCGTGCCGCTTCATCGTAGCGCTTGAGTTTGCGCAGCGAGAAACCGAGCAGGTTATACACGTCGGCATGATGGACGGTTTCCGCAAGCGTCAGCAGCTTGGCGGCCGCTTTCTCATATTCGCCGGAATAGATCTCCGCCCGCACCGCCGACAGGTCGGGAAGATCGCTTGACGGCGCGGTGTCCATGGCCATGGCCGCCCCGCTCGCTGCGAGCCCGATCGCAAGCATCACGTTGCGAAGCAAGTTGGCACCGCGAAGGCGTGCCGTCGTCTGCGACCTCAGCATGATGGAACCTCCCAGGAAGGAGCGCGCGTCGGCGTCAGGCAGCCTGAGGCTTGCCGCCATATTCGCCCATGGCCGACAGAATTCCTCGCTTGTAGCTGGCGAACTCTAGGTCCGCACGGTCGCGGTCGCGCGGCAGGTCGATGTCGATCTCCTCGACGATCCGGCCGGGACCGCCGGCCATCACCACGACCCTGTCGCTAAGATAGATCGCTTCATCCACGTCATGCGTCACGAGGATCATGGTGATTTGCTCGACGCGCCAGATGCGCTGCAGCTCGGCCTGGAGATGGACCCGGGTCAACGCGTCCAGCGCGCCGAGCGGCTCGTCGAGCAGCAGGATCTCCGGACGATTCACCAGCCCGCGGGCAATGGCCGCGCGCTGCGCCATGCCGCCGGACAGTTGATGCGGATAGGCCTTCTCGAACCCTTTCAAGCCGACGAGGGCAACATGTTCGGCGATCGTGGCAGCTTTGTCCGCAGCGCTCCTGCCCGAATTCTCCAGGCTAAGACCGATATTGTCCTCAAGCGTCAGCCACGGCAGCAAACGATGATCCTGGAACACGATGCCCCGCGATAGCGCGGCACCCGTGACCTGCTGACCATTGATGAGGATATCACCGCGATAGTCGCGATCGAGACCGACGATCAGCCGCAACAGCGTCGATTTTCCGCATCCGCTCGGCCCGACCAGCGAAACGAACGCGCCCGGCTTCACATCGAGGCTCACATGGGACAGGACGTGCACCGGCGGGCGGCCGGGGACAGCATAGGTCTTGGATACGTTCCTCACCTCGAGCTGGCCGGACGTGGCCATGGCATACTCCTATTCACGTGATGCGGCTGCCGTCGCGTGGCTCAACCCTCGTAGCCCTGCTTCCAGCGGAGCACGCGACGCTGCAAGAGATACATGCCGCGGTCGATGGCGAAGCCGACGAGACCGATGATGACCATGCACACGACAAGCTGATCGGTCAGCAGCAGGCCCTGCGCGCGGAAGATCAGGAAGCCCAGCCCCTCCAGTCCGCTCAGTCCTTCCGCAACGACCACCAGCGCCCAGGCGAGCCCAGCCGAGTAACGCAGCGCGACCATGATCGAGGGCGTTGCGGCCGGCAGGATCACCTTGCGCACGAACTGCCTGCGAGTCAGCGTGAGGACTTCCGCCAGCTCGACATAACTCTTGTCGACGTTGCGAATGCCTTGCAACGTGTTGAGGAATACCGGGAAGAACACGGATTTGGCGATGACAAGCACTTTCGCCGGCGCGCCGATGCCGAGCCAGAGAACGATCAAGGGCAGCCAGGCAATGCCGGGAATGTGCCGGATTGTATCGAAGGTCGGGCCGAAGAACTGCTCAACTTTGCGCGACAGCCCGGCCGCGATTCCGAGCGCGACGCCGACAAGTGAGCCGTAGATGAACGCCTGCCCGACGATCTTGACGCTGGCCAGAAAGTCCAGCGCCAGATTCTGCTTGGTGAGCATCTTCCAGAACGCCGTGACGACGGTGATCGGCTCCGGCAGGAACACCGGGTCGATCCAGCCACGCGCGGACGCCGTTTGCCATAGGGTCAGGATGATCGCGGGCAGCACAATGCCGATCAGCGCCGGTCCCTTGTAAACCCGCCCCTGCCGTGCCGCGACCGCCGAACCGCCGGTTCGGATTCCTGAGCCGTCGATCGCCTCCGCGCTATCGGTCATGCTGGCAACGCTCTTTCAACAGGTCATCACAACGCTCGGCACTCGCCGGGTGCCGAGGCGTCGCGCGTCGGTTACATCAGTTCGTCAATTGTAGATGGAGTGACTGCCGCCCGCGAAGAAGCGTCCATCGATAAAGGCATCGATCTGCGCGTCGGAAAGCTTGCGCTCTGAAAGGATATCGTCGCCGTTGGCGATGTACCAGGCCTGGAACTTCTTGATCGCATCGCGCGCACGGTCGGCATTCGGTTCGCCGGCCATGAACTCCCATTCGCCGGCGTGGGTAATCTGGAACTTCGCAACCTCGATCGGAACGCGCGTTTCCTTGGCTACAATCTCCGCCGCCTCGTCGACGTGATCGGAGGCCCACTCACGCGTGCGCTCGCGGGCAGCAAGGAAGGCCTTTACGACGTCGGGATATTTGTCCACGAAGTCGCGGCGCGCGAAATAGGTCACGCGGCCCGCGTTATTCACATAGATGCCGTCGTCCGGCGACCGGCCAACCACCTTGAGCTTGCCAGACAACCATGCACCCGTAGCGGCCGCGCCGGCCGCAAGATGGAAGGTGGTGGCATCGGCCGCGCCCGAGAGCACCGCGCTGATCGCAACGGCGGTGTTGTCGATCGAGGTGTAGCGTATCCGGCCCTCCTTCTCGCGCGAGTCGAACGGCAGCCCCGCCTTCTGCGTGATCTCAAAGGGCGACGACCAATAGCAGCTTATGCGGCTCGAGCCGAACTTCTTCCCGTCAAGATCGGCTACGGACTTGATATTGTCGTTGTCCGCGCGGGCGAGAATGGGCGCACGATAACGGTTGGATGCCTCGGAGACCCAGATGATCTCGCCATCGAGACCGTTCGCACGGTGCACCGTGGCGGGGTAAATCATGCGCTGGGCAATCGCGATCGCTCCACCCTTGACCGCGGCAGATTCCGCGCCAATCAATTCAGCCGCACCCGAGGCGATGAGGTTGATCTTCTTGGTGCCGATCTTGTCGAACTCATCCTTGAAGAAGCCCTTCTCGCGCGCGATCACCGTCCAGGGCGTGAGCTGCAGATTGATTTCCGGCAGCGGCTCGGCTGCGCTCACCGGATCGACATGTGCTGCAGCGAGAAGCGCGCCCGCCACTGCTAAGTAACCGAGTGTGCGCCTACTGTTTGCCGCGCGCGTGGCTCGCATGTGAATTCCTCGTTCGGTGATGACAAATGAACGCTTTCACGATACTTCATCATCGCTATAAGTCTATACGTTCTATAGACAACTTTATTCTGTAATCATCTCGCTTCAGGGACGATTATTCGCGACGCCTCAAGCAGCTCGCTTCATAATATCGGCGCAGAAGATAACGTGATGAATGCCAACAACGCACACGTCCCGATCTGGCAAATCCTCGCAGCCATCGTGTCCGGTTTGCTGCTGCCTGTCCTGATCGGCGGAGCCATCGTGATCGCACGAGGCGAGCTGGGCTTTGCGTCGTCTGATGTCGCATCTGCCGAGAGGCCTCGTGATAAAGCCGACAACGAGCACCAGTTGAGGCTTGGCATCGTCTATGTGCCGCCAGCCAAGACACCCGACATGCGCCTCTACATCGAGGAAGGATTCGAAACCGATCTCGCGCGCGAGATCGGGGAACGCCTTCATGCCGACGTGAAGCTCGTGCTCGTTCCGCCCGCCGACCGGCTCGCGGCGCTGAATGAAAATCGGGTCGACGCAGTGTTGGCGCGCATCGCCGATGATGATCCGCTGCGCAAGGCCGCGGAGATATTGCCGACTGGATACGAGTCCGGGCTGAGCCCGGTCATGCGCTCGGACAGGCCGCTGCGGCAATGGAGCGACTTCAAAGACCGCGTGGTTTGCGTCACCCTCGCCAACAATCGCGGCCAAAAGCTCGCCCAATCGCTAGGCGCCGAGGTACGAACCCTGCGAGCGCCGGCGGAAGCCT
Organism: Bradyrhizobium sp. Arg237L; assembly: GCF_029990105.1. Taxonomy (NCBI): domain Bacteria; kingdom Pseudomonadati; phylum Pseudomonadota; class Alphaproteobacteria; order Hyphomicrobiales; family Nitrobacteraceae; genus Bradyrhizobium; species Bradyrhizobium sp. Arg237L. The sequence continues at coordinate 64,668 of NZ_JAQMIL010000020.1, forward strand.
TGATGCTTGTGAGGACCGGCGAATGCATGGCCGCCATCCACGACCGCGCGGTGCTTGATCCCTTGTTCACGAAGCGATCCTGGCAGAAGTTCTCGGCGACCTTGCCTCCCGTCGATCCGACTTCACTGGTGATTGTCGTGGCAACGCATCGAACCGATCTCGCCATCGCGATCAGGCGCGCGCTGACCACGATCGGCAGCGCGGAGCAATGGCAGCAGCGGCGAGAACGGTGGGCCGAGCTTGCCTCGTTCGAGGTCTACAGGGACCAGGCGGGCCCCGATTGCCATTGAGCCGACTGGCAGATTCGAGCAAGGCGGCAAGTCTTTGCTGCGTGGTCAGCCTGACCGTTCTGACGATGCTCGGCATGATCTTCGCGCATGCGACGTCGGTGACACCACGGGACGAGCATCTAGCGACGCTGCGGCAGGCCTACGCGCGTCCTGCGACCGAATGGCCCGCACCATGGCTCGACGCTGATGTCGCCTTTGTTGAACTCGGCAAGCTGAACCTGCCGTCGTCGCCATCCAGCCATGAGCAACGGCGTGTCGCTCTTGGCGCACGCCTCTTCCACGATACGCTGCTCTCCGCCGGCAACGACCTCGCCTGTTCGACATGCCATGATGAGCGGCACGGCTGGAGCAGCGGGATGCCGACGGCGCCGGGACATGCGCTCGCACGCGGACGACGCAATCCGCCATCCCTCCATAACGTGGCCTTACGGCCGTATTTGGCCTGGGATGGTCGAGGATCGTCTCTGGCGGCCCAGTCGCTCGCGCCACTCACGATATCCGAGGAGATGGCAAATAAGGATCTGGATTCCGTGCTGGCGCGCCTGCACGCCGATACCGACTATGCGGCCCGGTTTGCGGAGGTCTACGGCGCAGGATCGATTTCGGCAGACAAACTTGCGGACGCGCTCGTTGCCTTTCAAACTCGTCTCGAGACCGAGACGCGCTTCGAACGCTTCGCGGCCGGCGACCCGAACGCGCTTACTGATCAGGAATTATGGGGCTTGCACCTGTTCCGGACCAAGGCGCGATGCATCAATTGCCACTTCGGCCCGCTGTTGACGGACGATCGCTTTCATAACCTGAAGATCTCGTTCTTTGGCGAGAAGGCGCAGGATCTCGGTCGCTACCAGGTCACCCATCTCGCTGACGACGTCGGACGTTTCCGCACGCCGAGCCTGCGCCATGTCGGGCAGACCGCACCCTATATGCACAATGGCCTTTTTCCGACGCTAGAAGGCGTGATCAACCTCTACGACCGCGGCGGCGGCGAAGTATGGGCGCGGAACAAAAGCGAAGCGGCAAATCCGCTTTATCCGTTCGCGACGCATCTGTCGTCCCACATCAGGCCGCTCGGTCTTTCCGATCAGGAGAAAGCCGCCCTCGCCTCTTTCTTGCGAACGCTTTGAGCGACAGATTAGGCCGGCCGACTTCAACGGGCTTTATTCTTCAAACGCCTGACCAACGTGTCAATTATTCCAAAATGACCGCCAATCGGCGGCAATATGTCCTATAGTATATCTATTAGCTATTCTAATTCGAAGAGACCCGATGCTAACCGCCAAGGGAAAATATGGCCTCAAGCACTTGTCCATCTGGCAGCCCTGAAACCTGGCCAAGCGCTTCATTCCATCGACATCGCGCAGTCCAACAATATCTCCAAGAAGTTCCTGGAAGCGATCCTGGGCGATCTTCGCAAGGCTAGTCTTGTGCATGCAAAGAAGGGGCCGGGCGGCGGATATATGCTCGCTCGCCCTCCGGAGGCGATCAACATCGGGCAGGCGATTCGCGAGCTCGACGGCCCGCTGGCGCCCATCGCCTGCGCAAGCCGTACGGCCTACCGGCCATGTGTGGACTGCGAAGATCCTCGCAAATGCGTCGTACGCATCACCATGACAAGGGTGCGCGACGCCATGTCGGAGATATTGGACCATATGACGCTGGCCGATTTGACCACGACGAAACGAAAGAAACTGGTGTGACGATGCCGCCTATTGTCCGACCTTCCAGGCTGCGTCCGTCACCCTCACAGCCTTGGGAATGAGCTCCAGCCTTGCGAAGGTGTCCGCGATCTCCTGTTGTCCTTCGAGCGTCGCGGCGTCGATCGGCCGGGCGCCGAGCTCGGAACGGTTGACACCGCGCTCCACGACCTCGGCTGGAAGTCCGGTCTTCGAGGCCAACTCGATCGCGAACTGCTTGCGATTGTCCTTGATCCAGCCGTCGATTTCGTCGATCGCCGAAAGGACCGCTTTCAACACCTCCGAATGCTGCTCCGCGATGGGACGCGATGCCATATAGAAGGACACATTCGGCGCGAGCCCAGTGCCGTCAACGACAGTCCTCGCACCGAGGCTCAGCTCCGCCGCCGCGTAATAGGGATCCCAGATCACCCAGGCATCCACCGAACCACGCTCGAACGCGGCGCGCGCGTCCGCCGGCGCAAGGTAGGCCGGGACAACATCGCCGTAGTTCAGGCCGTTGGCTTCCAGTGCCCGCACGAGGAGATAATTGACGTTCGATCCCTTGTTGAGTGCCACGCGCTTGCCTTTGAGATCCGCCACCGTCCTGATCGGGCTATCCTTCTGAACAATGATCGCCTCATTCTTCGGCGACGCCGGCTCGTAGCCCGCGTACACGATGTTGGCACCGGCCGCCTGCGCGAAGATCGGTGGCGCCTCGCCCACCGGGCCGAAATCGGCGGCGCCTAGATTGAGCGATTCGAGCAATTGCGGTCCTGCCTGGAATTCAGTCCAGGTCACCGACCAGCCGAGCGGCGCGAGCTTGCTCTCAAGGATGCCACGCTCCTTCAGAAAGATGAGATTGCCGCCGCCCTTCTGGAACGCAATCCGGAACGTCTTGCTGTCCGCCCGTGACGGTGTCGCGAAGCTGCTTCCACCTAGAATAACGCCCGCAGCCAACAATTGAAAAGTACGACGATTGATCATGATCGAATCCCGTTAACCGATTTGCCCTGCGGCAGGTCAAGCAGAGAGCCAGCGTCCTCATCGCAACCGCAGAATTCTGCGCCAGCCTCCTGGGTCAATGCAGATAACAGCGCTCCAACCGAAACTCGGAGGCGGTGGCGATATATCGGATGTCGATCAGAATTGAATTTCAAAGTTGGTTGCTCGAACAGACGATCGTTTCGAAACAAGTCGGCAAACAATCCATACAATCCAATGCTCAATCAAATGATCAAATGAAGCCGCCGATATCCTCTATCTCGCGCGCACGGAGAGGGGCAGGATTCACCTTCCATGCTCGCTCCATTGCGAAGGAGATAATTTCTCCGAACCGTTTCCGAACAAACAAATTGGCCTTCTTTTTGCGGGCATCTGTTCAATCAAATCGGGACTTCATAGAAAAGCATTCAACAAGGGCGCGCGCGTGAGCGAAGCCCTGCACAGGAGATGTTTGATATGTCCCGTCTGTCTCTCCGTACCATTGATGATGCGCCGGAAGCCGCCAAGCAAGGTATAACTGCGGCGCTGAAGAATAGCGGCTATCTGCCGAATCTTATCCGCCTGCTGGCGAACGCGCCGATCGCGCTGGAGGCCTATCAAACTCTGTCCGCGATCAATGCCAGAGGCGAACTCAGCCCCGCGGAGCGCGAGGCGGTGCAGATCACGGCGGCTGCCGTTCACGGTTGCGGCTTCTGCGTCGCGGGACATACCGCGATCGCCTACAAGAAGATTGGCCTGCACGAGAACGTCGTTGGCGCCCTCCGCGACGGCACCTCCGTTCCGGATCCGCGGCTCGACGCCGTGGCGGTATTCACCAGGGCGGTCATTCGCGGCCGCGGCAATGTGCTGGATGACAAGCTGAAGGCGTTCCAGGCCGCAGGCTTCAGCGAAGCCAATGCGCTTGAAGTCGTCCTCGGCGTCAGCCTCGCAACGTTGTGCAATTTCAGCAACAACCTGGGGCGGCCCGCGCTCAACCCGGAACTCGCCCCCTATGCGTGGAGCGGCGCTGCGGCCGAAGCAGCCGAGTAGGTCATGAGCGCGACAAGTGGAGAGATCGTTCCGGCGGATCTCAGTCAATGGCTTGACGACAACGCCGTTCGTCTCGACGTAGCGTCGGACGATGCATCTGCACTGCTGCCGAAGCTCGCGGCGGCCGGACTGTTCAAGATTGGCGTGCCGGTGCCGTTCGGCGGTGCCGGTGCAGGCCTAGCAGATGCGGTGAGAGCCATTGCGGCGGTATCGGCGCGATCGCTTGCGGCAGGATTCGTAGCTTGGGGTCATCGCACCTTCATCGAATATCTGCTGCAAAGCCCTAACGAGGTGTTGCGGGCAAAGCTGTTGCCGGACTTGCTGACGGGCCGTCGGGCCGGTGCAACCGGCTTGTCGAACGCAATGAAGTTTCTTAGCGGGCTCGAGGAGCTTCAGCTCACGGCATTCGGCCGCGTGCCGACGATCCGGATCGAAGGCAAGCTGCCTTGGGTGACGAATCTACGGAAGGAAGGATTCGATGTCGCCGCGGCCGTTCAGAGCAATGACGGCCGGCCTGCCTTCGTGATCAGCCTGTCTTCCGACGATACCGGGCTGACGCGCACAGACGATCTCGACCTCATGGCGATGCGCGCCACCAACACCGCCGCGATCAGGATCGCGGGTGTCGAGATCGGCGGAGACAGGGTCATTCACGGCAACGCCCGTGAGTGGCTTCCGCAGGCGCGCCCAGCCTTCCTCGGTCTGCAGTGCGGAATGTCGATCGGCTTGGCTGCGCGTTCGCTTTCGGAAGCCCGCGACCAGCTCGGCAACAGGCGCGATGTGCTGACCGATCCGATAGAACGGCTCACCGCTGAACTGAACGATCTGGAGAAAGAATTGCTGTCGCGGTTGAACGGCCCCTTCTTCGTCGAACGACCGCTCGCGCTGTTTCGCATACGCATCCGGCTCGCCGAGATCGTCAACCAGTCGCTCCAGCTTGAGCTCAGCGCCACCGGCGGAAAGGCGTATCTGTCCGCTCCGGGCGAAGGATATCAACGCCGCCTCCGGGAGAGCGCCTTCATCCCCGTCGTTACCCCCAGCCTTGTCCAGCTCAAGACTGTCGTCGACGACCATGAGCGACGATTGACCTCGCGCGAGATCGCATGAGCGACGGAACCATCCTGGAGGCTCATGCCATCGCGCTTCGCTATCCCGGAGATGCCCGCAATGTGCTTGAGCATTTCGACTTCGGACTGAAGTCCGGCGAGACGGTCAGTATTCTCGGTCCAAGCGGGGTTGGGAAATCGAGCCTGTTGCGGATCCTGGCCGGTCTGCAGCAGCCAACCAACGGATCGGTTTTCGTACACGGCACTTCGCTGAGCGGGCCTCACCCGCGCGTCGCCATCGCTTTCCAGGACCCGAGTCTTCTGCCCTGGCTGACGCTTGAGCGAAACGTGGCATTCGGATTGAATTTCAAGCATCAGCCGCCATCGTCTCGCGCCGAGCGCGCCCGCCGTGTCGATACGGCTATCAACGAGGTCGGGCTATCGCAGGCGCGAGGTCAGTTTCCGGATCAGCTCTCCGGCGGCATGGCGCAGCGAACCGCGCTGGCGCGCTGCCTCGCGCGCAAGCCCGACATCCTGCTTCTCGACGAGCCGTTCGGCGCACTCGACGAGGTGACACGAACTCAGATGCAGCACCTGCTTCTGAAGATTGTGCAGGATTTCAAGACCGCCGCCGTGCTGGTCACGCACGATATCGACGAGGCGCTCCTGGTTTCGGACCGCGTCCTCCTTCTCGGCGGATTCCCTGCCCGCCTGGTCGGAGAGTGGCGCATCGCGCCTCCAAAACCGCGCGAGGATTACGTCGCCGAGCTTGGCGCGATCCGGGTCGAAATCGTCAGCACGCTGCGCGGCGCGATGCGCACTCACTAGAAGGATAATGTCGATGTTGTTTGAGGACGATTATTCACGCCGGGATTTGCTGAAGCTGTCGGCTATCCTGACCGCGGGCGGCGCGCTGCCGCTGCTGCGTGCCTACGAGGCGCGTGCGCAGGAGGCGAATGCACCGGTGCGCATCGGCTACCTACCGATCACCGATGCAACGCCGCTTCTCGTCGCCCATGGCAAGGGCTATTTCGAGGCCGAGGGATTGCAGGCCGAAAAACCGGTGCTGTTGCGAAGCTGGGCGCAGATCCTGGAAGCCTTCATTTCCGGTCAGGTCAACGTCGTCCACCTGCTCTCGCCGATCACGGTATGGGCGCGGTTCGGCAGCAAGGCGCCCGCGAAGGTCGTCGCCTGGAACCACACCGGCGGCTCGGCGCTGACCGTTCGGCCGGAGATCAACCACGTGAAGGAGCTCGGCGGCAAGACCGTCGCGATTCCGTTCTGGTATTCGATCCACAACGTGGTGCTGCAGGCGTTGCTGCGGGAAAATGGCCTGACGCCGGTGGGAAAGCGCGACGCGCAGCCGGGACCGAGCGAGGTCCAGCTCATCGTGATGGCGCCGTCCGACATGGTGCCCGCGCTCGCAACCAACCAGATCAGCGGCTATATCGTGGCCGAGCCGTTCAACGCGGCAGCCGAGACGCTCGGCATCGGCAAGGTGCTGCGGTTTACCGGAGATGTCTGGAAGGACCACGCCTGCTGCGTCGTCTTCATGCATGAGCGCGACCTGCAGCAGCGGCCCGAATGGTCGCAGAAGGTCGTCAACGCGATGGTCAAGGCGCAACTATGGACGCGCGCCAACCGCGCCGAGACCGCAGCGCTGCTCTCGAAGGATGGCGCCAACAAATACACGCCGCATGCCACTGCCGTCCTGGAGAAGGTCCTTTCGCCGCCGGAGAGCGACAATACCGGGTACGTGCAATCCGGCGCAATCCGCAACGCCGCCTGGCTCGAGCGTCGGATCGATTTTCAACCCTACCCCTATGCCAGCTACACGGAAGAGCTGGTTCGCCGCCTGAAGGGCACGCTGATCGAAGGCGACCGCGCTTTCCTCAACGATCTCGATCCCGTCGCGGCGGCGCGCGAACTGGTCGACGACAGCTTTGTCAAGAAAGCCATCGGTGCCGCGGGCGGCCTTAAGGCCTTCGGTCTGCCGGACGACTTCTCGCGGCAGGAGCTGATCGTCGCATGACGACGAGCTGGACATCGGCCGGTTTGTCGACGTCAGCTTCGGCGGGCGGCCGCACTGGCCATCGTGTGAAGGCGGGGCCCTGGCTTGCCCCGCTCAAACGCCTGGCGACAGCTTCGGCCGGCCTTCTTGGCTTCGCCGTGTTGCTCCTTGCCTGGTGGATCGGCACCAGCGCACTGGCCGCACCTGGTAGCTTCCTGCGCCACTTCTCGCCCGTGGAGGCCTTTGCAAGCCTCGTTCAGCTCGCGACGCATTCCGACCTGCCGGTTCACATTCTGGTCAGTCTCCGCCGTGTGCTCGTCGGTCTCGGGGTCGCGCTTCTAATCGGCGTACCGCTTGGACTGGCCGTCGGCAGCTCCAAATTGCTGAACGCTGCCACGTCACCGGCCTTTCAGTTTCTGCGGATGATCTCGCCTCTGTCGTGGATGCCGCTGGCCGTGATGGTGTTTGGCGTCGGCGACCGGCCGATCTACTTCCTGCTGACGTTTGCCGCGGTATGGCCGATTCTGCTGAACACCGCGGAAGGCGTCCGGCGCCTTCAACCAAGTTGGCTCAGCCTCGCGGCGAGTCTCTCCGCGACACGCTGGGAGACGCTGCGCCATGTCGTGTTCCCAGGAGTGCTGTCGCATATTCTGACCGGATTGCGGCTTGCCATCGGTATCGTCTGGATCGTCCTCGTGCCCTGCGAAATGCTCGGCGTATCGGCAGGACTCGGCTATTTCATCCTCGATACCCGCGACCGGCTGGCTTACTCTGAACTGGCCGCAATGGTTCTGGTGATCGGAGCACTCGGGTTCTTGCTCGACGCCGCCGCACGCGGCCTTTATCGGCTGGCAACTCGCGCTCGCTGAACGAATCCGATCAGACCCGGATCGAGAACAATAACGAACGTAGCGGAAAGCAAAGAATCGCTTATCGCGCAATCCTTCCGAGCGGGATCATCTCCAAAGGCCTCAACATTAATAATTCCATTTCATTGACGCGGTCGATCGTACCGACCAATCATTTCAACGGTCGCCGATATACTGCGCTCAGCAATTGCCGGCACTGATCATCTTTTTCCTTGACCGCTTATCTTGAGACCCGACACCACATGAAAGCTCTTTCCCGCTCCCTTGCCCTCGCCTTCTCAGGGCTCGTTTTTGTCTCGCTCGTCACACAGTCGACCGCCGCCGACAAGCCGCTCAAGGTTGGAGTGTCCGCCGGCCCCTATGGCGACATCCTGCGCGAAGCCGCGCGCCTGTCGGAAAAAGAGGGCCTGAAGGCCGAGATCATCGAGTTCAGCAACTGGAATCAGCCAAACGCCGCGCTGCAGGCTGGCGACATCGACCTCAATAACTTCCAGCATAAGTTCTATCTCGCCAACCAGATAAAGGCCCGCGACTACAAGCTGGTCGGTCTCGACGAGTCCATCCTGGTGCCGGCCGACATCCATTCCAAGAAATTCACCAAGGCGTCGGACATCCCGGACGGCTCCAAGATCGCGATCCCCAATGATCCGACCAACGCGGCGCGGGCGCTGCTCTTGTTCGAGAAAGCCGGACTGATCAAGCTCAAGGCCAATGCGGGGTTGTCCGCCAGCGTGCTCGACGTGGTGGAAAATCCCAAGAAGCTGCAGATCCTCGAAATCGACGCCGCTCAACTGCCCCGCTCGCTCGACGACGTTGCGGCAGCCTTCGTCTCCTCCAACTACGCCTATCTTGCCGGGCTCGATCTCAACCAACGCGCTGGTGGCCGAGACGACGGATGCCGAGGCGAAGCCCTACTTCACGCTTATCTTTGCCGCGCGCGAGGATCGCAAGGATGATCCGCAGATCAAGAAGTTCATCGCGATCTATCGGTCACAACCGGTGAAGGACTTCATCCGCGCTAAATTCAACGGCTCCATCCTGCCCGCGTGGTGAGCGAGGGTAACATGCGCAATCCGACACGTCGTGATTTCCTCATCAGCACCACGGCGCTGATCGGCGCCAGTACGGCCGGAGGCCGCACTATCCTCGCCGATACACCACAGTCCTTCGACCTCATCATCCGCGGCGGCGAGGTCATCGATCCCAGCCAGAATCTGCGCGGTATCCGCGATATCGGCATTCGCCTGGGCCAGATCGCGGCAGTTGAGCCGAGTATCGATCCCTCGCTGGCAAAGCGGTCGATCGACGCCAAGGGCAAGATCGTGACGCCCGGTCTCGTCGATCTCCATGCGCATATCTATCCCTACGGATCGGCGATCGGTATTCCACCGGACGAGCTTGTGCCATATTCCGGCACGACCACCTATGTCAGCGCGGGCGATGCAGGGGCGAACAATTTCTCCGCGTTCAAGCGCGCGGTAGCGGCGCAATCGCGCAGCCGGGTCTTTGCTTTCGTAAACATCTCCACGATCGGCTTGACCGGCTTTCCGGTCGGCGAAACCGTCAACATCAAATATGCTGACGTCGATGCCACGGCGCTCGCCATCGCTGAGAATCAGGACATCGTGCTTGGCGCCAAGGTACGCGAAACGCTGGCTTTGGTGGGAGACAACGGGATCGAACCGCTCAAGCGTGCCATTGCAGCGGTGGAGCGATCCGGCACCAAGGGACGGGTGATGTGTCATATTGGCGATGCCCCCGGAGACCTGCAGGTCCTCGTCGATATGTTGCGGCCGGGCGACATTCTCACGCACCCCTACAGCAGCCTCGGCAACAACACCGTTCAGAACGGCAAGGTATTGCCTGCCTTGCTGGAAGCAAAGAAGCGCGGCGTCCTGATCGATGTCGGTCATGGTGCCGGCAGCTTCAACTTCGATATCGCCGAAGCAGCGATCCAGCAGGGTCTTACCTTCGACACCATCTCGAGCGACGTGCATGTCGTCGCCGCGAACACCCCGAGCCAACCCTATCTGCCCTGGGTGTTGAGCAAGTTCCTCGCATTGGGCTTTTCGCTCGAGGACGTCATCGCGGCTGCGACGATCAAGCCCGCCGCCATCATCGGCAAGGTCCCGAAGCTCGGCACATTGCAAGTGGGCGCGCCCGGCGACGTGTCGATCCTCGAACTGATCGAAGGGCCTGTGCAAGTGCTCGACACAGCGAACAATCCGCGCACAGGCAAGGCCTATCTAAAGGCAGTGCAGACGGTACGAGACGGTGTTCCGTTTGGACGGCCCTATCAGTTGCCGTTTTCTGTGAACTGATGCGGCAATCCAAGGAGATGACGCGCCGAGTCAGCTCTTTCGGCGGCACCGCGCGGCGCTAGTTGGGGCTCCGCGGAAGATCGGCAATCAGACCCGATCCTCGCCCTTCTGGCATTCTCGCTCGAAACGATGGGTGGTTGCCGTCGTCGTCCAAATACTTGCCGAGCACCTCCAGAATTGCCGCCTTAGCCGCTTTCGGACCGCGGTCGCTCATATCGGTGTGGCGATAATCTGTTCGGACAACCGCAATTCCGGCCTTCTCGCACATCTCGTCGTCCGGCACGACGCCGGAATCTGCCTTGAAGACCGGATCTCGTGAACGAAACGAGAGAATCTTGACTCGACCGTCAGTCATGAACGGCACGCGCAGATTATCGAGCGTCACAACCTTCCTGACCTGATCGGGATATATTTTCGCAAAGTACTTCGAAATATCGCCGCCATTGGAGTGACCAACCATCGTCAGGTGATCGTAGTCCGCGTTTGGCTGCACGGCTCTTAGCTCGCCGATGGCAAACCTGATATTGGCAATGCCACGTTGGTAAACCGGCAGACGGCCAACATAGGGTTCACCGACCTTCGTCGCCAGCGGCGGATCGCTCTCGAGATCGTGCTGGATACTCACGACCATATAGCCGCGAGCGGCAAAGACGGTTGCCAGGAACGAATATTCGGTGAACCTCACGGTGTTGCCGTGAGCGACAGGCAGCGTGATCATCTGTGCATCCGCCTGCATTTCCTTGTCGCGACGCACGACAATTTCGACCGTCACAGCGCGATTGTCACGCGTCGGATCATAGAAGGTTATTGTCTCATGGCGGACCGCCCAGACATTGGCGCTGACATGCGCCACTCCCAGGAGCACGAGATTCAAGAGCAGGACCGCAACTCCGCGCAGCATATTCTTGTCGAGCGTCCCTGGATTTGATTGCGATCTACGGATGACGCCTCAACGAGCGGTCATGGTCCTGCGTTATGCCAAGCTTGGCGGCCATTATTCCGGTCGAAGCAACGCTACGCTTCAATATCCGCGCAATCTTTGCGACGGGCGTGTTCTTCCGCGCGAGTCCCTTGAGCTTATGTTTCTCCACGGCCGTCCATGCCCGATCGTCAATCAGAGACAGTGGTTCGCTGATCGCCGCATTTCGCTGATCGCCGCATCGTGTCTCGGAGTCACATTTATCCCCTGCAGCATGATCACTAAATCCCGCGATCAGCCTGGAGAAACGCTACGACAGATTTTCGAGATTGTATTTTTAAAGATAGCGCCGGACAGGCAATATTCGCGAGAGACGATCGCCGAACGCAATTCAACTTATCTATAGGCAACCGCCGTCGCCCGCGAGATGATCAAGCAGGACGGATCTACGTTCTATTGACCCCGAGCGGACTCAAACGCGCCAGCGGTAGCGAGTCGTCCGGACGCTTGAGGAGATTGAGGATCTGGCGCTTCAACCGCACGAATTCGGATTCAGTCACGAGCTCGGCATGGCGAGGCCGTCCGAACGGCAGAACGATATCCTCGATCACCCGCCCCGGTCTCGCACTCATGACGACAACTCGATCAGCCAGAAACAGCGCCTCCTCGATATCATGTGTCACGAAGACCGTGGTGGTCGGAATCTTGGTCCAGATATCAAGCAGCACCTCCTGCATCATGCTGCGTGTCTGCGCATCCAGGGCGCCGAACGGCTCGTCCATCAGCAGCACCCGCGGCTGGTTGATGAGAACGCGCGCGATCTCGACACGCTGCTGCATGCCGCCCGAGAGCTGCGAGGGATAAAATCGCTCGAAGCCACCCAACCCGACCAATCTCAAAATCTCATCCGCGGCCCCATGCCGATCGGCCTTGCCGACACCACGCATTTTCGGGCCAAACGCAACGTTGTCGCGTACCCGCTTCCAGGGAAACAGCGTGTGTTGCTGAAACACGATTCCCCGATCCGGATTCGGCCCCAGGATTGGTTGATCGTCCACGGTCAACTGCCCCCGCGTGACCGGCAGATGCCCCGCCAGCGCGCCGAGCAAGGTCGATTTCCCGCAGCCCGACGGACCGAGCACACAGACGAGTTCGCCCGGCGCAACCGCAAAGTGGAGGTCGCGAACCGCCTCGAAGGCATCCGCTCCCTCCCCAAGCGAAATCGAGACATGCCGGACGTCGATCCGTCCGACGGTCTGCGTCGAAATATCGGAAACTCGGATATTCATCGCGCAACGGCAGGATGCAGCCACGGCATCAGGTAACGCCCCAACGTCGTCAACAGCCAGCTACTGCCCATTCCGAGCAGGCCGATGACCAGCATGCCGACAATGATGTCGGCATAGTTCTGCAGCGTGTAGGCCTCCCAGGTGTAATAGCCGATGCCGAATTGCCCGGAGATCATCTCTGCCGTGACCAGGCAGAACCATGACGTGCCCATGCCGATGGCGAGCCCGGTGACGATGCTGGGCGCGGCGCCCGGCAGCACGATCTCCCGCAGGATGGCCGCAGGCGTTCCGCCGAGGCTGCGGGCAGAAGCAACCAGCCGCCGGTCTATATTGGCAACGCCATGCACCGTGTTCAGGATGATGGGAAACAACGCGCCGATGAAGGTGATGAAAATCATCGACAGTTCTGATGATGGAAAGATCAAGATCGAAAGCGGTATCCAAGCCACCGCCGGAATCGGCCGCAGCAGTTCGAGCGGCGGCAGCAGCAGGTCGCTCGCGGCACGCGATCGGCCGATCGCAAAGCCGAAGATGACGCCGATCACGACCGCCGCGCCGTAGCCGGCGAACACCCGCGAGAGGCTACTGCTTATGTGCGCAAGCAGCTTCGGCGACTTCAGAAGGACGATCGCCGACTGCACGACCTCGGTTGGCGGCGGCACGTTGCGGAACGTGACGATGCCAAGATGTACGTGCAGCGCTGAGGCAAGTTGCCACAGCGCGATACAGGCGGCGATCGAGAAGCCGCGCACGAGCCAGCGCAGTCCCGGCAGTCGGTCCGCGATACGCGCGACCGCCATCGTTCACCGGCTCGCCACGAGGGATTCGCGCGCGCCGGCGTAATCGACCACGGCGCCACCGTGCTGCTTCGACCACCGTTCGGCGCCATCCTTGAGCAAAAAAGCGCTCAGCTCGCCCTTGGGAGAACGCACGAACCACGCCTGGTTCGCGAACAGCTTGATCCCGCTCTCGCGATCCTGCGCATAGACCACACGAACCGCCTTGCCCTCCTTCTCAAGCCCCGCAAGCGCCTTCAAGGCATTCTCCGGCGTGCTGTAGTGACGGACGAGAGGCTCATCCTTGACCCAGATCTGCGCCACCAGACTGAAATCGGTGATGTCGGCGCCGGTCGTCGCATCCTTTGCCTTCAGAGGAAGCTGGGCATAGTTCTTCGACTGAGCTTCGTAGTCACCGCCGGCCCGCGAAAGCGCCGTGCGGATATATTTTTCCGTTACGAACTGATTGATATCGAGGTCGCTGTCCGCCCGTTTCAGAAACTTCAGGGTCTTGATCGAGGTTGCCACCGCCTGACGGTATTCCGGCTTCCAGGTCACGTCGCGGGTTTGTAAGCCCAGCGGCCCGTGAAACAGATAGACCACTTCCGCCTCGATGCCGGTCACCTTGGCGATCAGATCGCTGTACTTCTCGGGCTCTTCCGCGATCAGGCGATCCGCCTCGAGCGCGGCACGTAGATAGGCAACCACGATCTCCGGATATTTCTCCGCATATTCGGCATCGACGAGCGCTCCGTGGAACGTCGGCGCGCTTGCCTGCGAGCCATCGAAGATCTTGCGCGCAAAGCCGCGCCAGGGAAACAGCTCCGCAAACGGAACAAAGTCCGCATGAGCCTCGATCTTGTTGGCCTGCAGCGCGGGACCTGCGACTTCAGGCGCCTGCGTGATGATATTGACGTCGGTCTCCGGACTCCAGCCCTCGGCCTCGACAGCGCGGAGCAACATGCCGTGCGATGTCGATGCGAAGGGCACCGAGATCGTCTTGCCCTTGAGGTCTCTGATCGACTGCACCGCCGAGTTCGTGGGCACCACAATGCCGTTGCCGCTGCCCTTGGTGCTGCCCGAGAGCACACTGATGAAAAGGCTGCGGCGGCCGGCCTTCTGGAAAGCCACGCCATTCAGCGAGCCGGGGAAATCGGCCATTGCTCCGAAATCGAGCTTGCCCGCCACCATCTCGTTCGTCAGCGGCGCACCGCTGGTGAAATTCTTCCATTGGATGTCGTAGCTGGCGTCCTTGTACTTGCCGTCACGCGGGAGGAATTTCTCCAGCAGCTTCAGTTCGCGGATCAACAGACCGCCAGTTGCGCAATTGATGGTGGTGTCCTGCGTTCCCACCGCGACGCGAATGGTTTCGGCACGCGAGATGCCGGTCAGGCCGAGCGCCGCAACGGCAACCGCGGCGGTCATCCTCACAAAACTGAAAGAACTCATCGGCCTGTCCTCGATAGTAATCACCGACGGACTTCCGCCAGCAAAATAGGGAGAGAACTATTGGACCGATGCTGTCGGCGCTGAAGCAATTACTTGCATCGCGATTTCGTCACGATGCGCGAACGGGCGCACTAAATGATTTTCTCACGGTTATGCTGTCGGCAGATAAATCATTTCGACAATAACTGGTTTGGGCGTCAGCTTTGCTAAGTGCATTTGGAACGGATCAAAGAAGTGGACTTTGCCTCTCGCTCACCCTTAGCTATTGGCCGACACCGCAAGGTAAACAGACGGCAATGACGATACTGAAGGAAGCCTCCGAATCCGAGTTCCCCGCCCTGATGGTCCGGACTGGCGCCGCCGCTCCCCTCGATTTTCAGCGGAGGGAAAAGTTCGCCGCCGTCTCCGCCCCGGGCGCCGCAGCCAGCAACTCCGCGTTCTTCATGAGCGAGAGCATCGAGGGACTGAACGTCGGCGCACACTTTCTTGATCGGCTGTCAGCCGAGCAGAAAGCAGAGGTGCAGGCCGCCGGCCGCGTCATCCCCGTTGCCCAGGGCGACATGGTGTTCAGCCAGGGCGAGCACCATGACGGCATCTTCATCATTCGGCGCGGACAGGTCCGGGTCTATTACACCGCCCCCTCCGGTCGCGAGATCACCCTCGCCTACTGGACGCCTGGCCACTTCATTGGCGGCCCCGAAATATCCGGCGGCGGCGTGCATATGTGGTCCGGCGTCGCGATGGAGGATTGCGAGGTCACGGAGTTGTCGAGCGCCGCGCTACAGAAACTGCTGGTGCAGATGCCGACATTTGCGCTGGCGCTCATCGACGGGCTGATCGCCAAGGGCAAATGCTACTCATCGATGGCGCAGATGCTGGGAACCCGCTCCGTGATCGAACGGCTCGCACAATATCTGTTGAACCTTTCGGAACTCTACGGAATTGCCGATGGCGACACCGTCATCATCAACCGCAAGGTGACGCATGACCAGATCGCCGCGATGGTCGGCTCGACCCGCCAATGGGTCACGATGATGTTGAAGCGGTTTCAGACCAAGCGCATCATCGCGATCGAGGGCAGCGTCATCCGGATCAAGCGCGTCGACCTGCTCGAGAAAATCCTGTTCAAGGAATAGTCAACCCTCCCCGATCTGCCCGAGCGCCCAGATCACGGTCTTTCGCACATCCGGATCCTCGTCGGCCGTGTGCGCGGCAAGCGCCTCACGGGCGCGCGGATCGGCGATGTCGCCAAGCGCCGCAGCCGCATCCTTGCGCAGCGACGGCAGATTATCGTCGAGGAAGGGAGCAATGGCGCCGACGGCATCCCGGATGCGCAGCTTGCCCAGGCTTTGCAGGGCCCTCTGGCGAACCTGCCAATAGCTGTCAGTGAGCGATGCAACCAGCGCAGTTGCCACCGAAGCCTGGCCAATCCGTCCGATCGTCTCTGCGGCAACCGTCCGCACCTGCCATTCCCGGTCACTTAGCGCATCGGCGGCGGCCTGGGCCGCCGCCTCATTCCGCGCAAAGGACAGCGCATTGACTGCCGCAAGCCTGATCTCCGCGTTCTCATCCCTGGTCGCATGGATCAGCGACGGTAGTGTTTCGGTCTTCTTGAGATAGCCGATCACACCGACAGCCTGCACGCGTACGGCGGGATCATCGTCGCCGAGCGCCGCAATGGCGGGCCCCAGCGATGCACCGACCTGGAGCGCCTTGAGCGCGCGAAAGATCGCGGCGCGCACAAACGCTGAGGAATGCGCCGCCAGGGGCAGCAGCAGGTCACTGGCCGCGGGATTGCGGAGTTCGGCAAGGCTGTCGGCCGCTGCCTGAGCGACATCTGCGTCCGGATCGAGGACAGCGCCAAGCAGTGCCTTGGCCACCTCGACGCCGTCAAACTCGCCCAGCGCCCGAGCGGCCTGCTGCCGGACCTCCGCGGCGGCATCGCGGACTGCCTGCGCCAATAGCGGAACCGCCTCACCGCTCGACGTCTCCACAAGATCGATCACCGCGAGCCGACGCACCGACGGATCCGCGCTCGCCAATCGCTCCGCGATCTCCTCGACGTCGCCGAACGCTTCGAATGGTTCGAATGCAGCCATGTCAGCGCAGGAGATAGGGAATGTTCACGGTCACCGCGCCGGTCGGACAGTCGGCTTCGCACGGCATGCAGTACCAGCATTCGTCGTATTTCATATAGGCCTTGCCGGTGAGATCGCTGATCCGGAGCACGTCGAGCGGACAGACGTCGACGCAGACCGTACATCCCCTGTCAGCGATGCATTTGGCCTCGTTCACGATGACTGGAACTGTGGTGGGCGTGTGGGCAATCGGCATTCGACGTCCGTATGTTCAGGCGTGCTGGCGGATACGCTGGCGGTCGTAGGCCGAGCGTTCGGATTCGTCGATCGGGACGATATAGGGCGCTACCGCCCGCTTCTCCGCTGTCATCCGCCCGCCCTGCTTGCGTAGGATGCTGTGACAGAACCAATCTTCGTCGTTCTTCTCTGGGTAGTCGACGCGGTGATGATAGAGACCCCAGCGGCTCTCGGTGCGGAACAGCGAGGCGAACGCCGCCATCTCGGCGCAATCGACGATCGAGGCGACTTCCAGCGAGCGCATCAGTTCGTGCGCATCGCGCACCACCATGGCGTTCTCCATATCGTCGCGGATTTCCGCGAAACGCGCCTGTCCGAGCTTCATCTTCGCGGTGACTTTTGGCGGCTGAAGGTAATCATTTACAAAGCGTCGCACCTTGTACTCGAGCTGGTTCGGCGGGATGCCGTCGTCCCGCTTGGTCGGCGCCAGCACACGCTCCTGCTCGGCCGCCACCGCAGCCGGGTCGTAGTCCGCAAGATCGCTGTTGGCGGCGACCTCGGCGGCGTGCTCGCCCGCCACGGCGCCGTTGGTGAAGGCGCCGAGCATGTAATTGTGGGGCACGCTCGCCATGTCGCCGGCGGCATAGAGGCCCGGCACCGTGGTGCGCGCAAACTCGTCGACATAGACGCCGGACGTACTATGCCCGGAGCAGAAGCCGATCTCGGAAATATGCATCTCGATCATGCGTTCGCGGTAGTTCGTGCCGCGATTTTCGTGGAATCGCCCGCGCGACGGCCGCTCCACATTGTGCAGCACCGCCTCGATCTTTCCGATCGTATCGCTGTGGAGATGATTGAGCTTCAGGAAGACGGGCCCCTTGCCGGACTGCAGCTCGTTGTAGAACTCCTGCATCATCTGTCCGGACCAGTAGTCGCATTCGATGAATCGGTTGCCTTCGCTATTGGTGGTGTAGGCTCCGAACGGGCCGGCCACATAGGCACAGGCGGGCCCGTTGTAATCCTTGATCAGCGGATTGATCTGGTAGCATTCGAGGTTCGCAAGGCCCGCGCCGGCATGATAGGCCATGGCATAGCCGTCGCCGGAATTGGTGGCGTTCTCATAGGTGCCCCAGAGATAACCGGATTGCGGCAGGCCCAGCCGCCCCGCTGCTCCGGCGCAGAGGATCACCGTCTTCGCGCGCAATACCAGAAACTCGGCGCTGCGCGTATTGACCGCGATTGCGCCGGCAATCTGCCCGTCGCGCCCCGTCAAGAGACGCGTCGCCATATAGCGGTTGGAGATCAGCACCTTCTCGCGGCGAAGCTGGCGATAAAGCGCCTTCTTCACGGTATCGCCGTTCGGCATGGGCAGCACGTAAGAGCCGAGATGGTGGACTTTCTTGACGTCGAAATCGCCATTCTCGTTCTTCTGGAATTTGATGCCGAAGCGATCGAGTTCCTGGATGATGTCGAAGCAGCGCGACGCATATTTGTACACTGGCGCCTGATCGCAGATGCCATCGTTGGCAATCGTGATCTCCTTGGTGTATTGCTCGGGCGTGGCGTAGCCGGGGATAACCGCGTTGTTCAGGCCATCCATGCCCATCGCGATCGCACCCGAGCGCTTTACGTTGGCTTTCTCCAATAATACGACGCGCGCGGCCGGATTGCGGCGCTTTGCCTTGTAAGCGGCCATTGGGCCAGCCGTGCCGCCACCGATCACCAGGACGTCGCAGGCAACTTCCGTCAGGCCGTTCTTGATCTCATCCATGTCGCGACCTCAAACTGGCTCCTGCTCGGCGAGCTCGCGCAAGTAGGACCACGGATAGATGCCACGGTCGTGCCCGTCCGAAAAGAACAGGCGCACGGCATAGTTTCCGATCGGCTCGATTGCAGCGACATGGAGATCCGGCGGAAGCGCCAGTTCGATGCCCTCGACCCGGCGACGGATTTCGCCTGCCGCGCGACTTGCCCGGCGCAGCGTTTCCGCTCCGACCAATCGGGTTCCGCAATCGGGCCAGGTCAGCGCCAGCGCTGTTGCGTTCTCGCATAACTCGACCTGAGTTGGTTGCACGTTCACCTCATGTTGTTGCCTTGGTTTTTAGGCCGGGCCGAACCATTCGGGCGCGCAATAAATTGCTTTCGCACCCGTTTCACGATCAGGCCGGCCGCGTCCGTTCGGTCTGTCCGCCCTTCTGGCCGGCTTTCTCGGCGCCATACCAGGGCAGCAATCGGCGCACCGCCCGTTCAAACAGAAAGTCGGCCGCGAATCCCATCGCGCCGAGCGTGATCAGGCCGACGAACATCTGGTCGACGCGAAACACCTGCTGCGACATCTGGATGAGATAGCCGACACCGAACGCGGCGCCCGCCAGCTCCGCCGCCACCAGCACCACCAGCGCGACCGAAAGGCTGACGCGCAGCCCGGCGATGATGAAAGGCAGCGCGCCGGGAATAACGACGTAGACGAAATTCCGCCAACCGCGCGCCCCAAGGCTTGCCGCCGCCCGCCCGAGCAGCGGATTTGTGTCGCGAACGCCGATATAGGCGTTGACCCAGACCGGGAAGAACACCCCCCAGGCGATCAGGACAATCTTGGACGCCTCCCCGATCCCGAACCAGAAGATCGCAAGTGGCACGAAGGCAAGCGACGGGACGGCGCGGAACATCTGTACCAGCGGGTTGATGGTCCCATGCAGCAGCGGCAGTCGCGCCATGGCGACGCCGAGCGCCACGGCCAGCACCGATCCGCCGACGAATCCGATGGCCGCGCGCAGCAGGCTGGCGCCGAGATGCCGCGCCAATTCGCCATCAACGAGCAACGACCAACCGGACTGTGCGATCGTGCTGGGTGCGGGAAGCATCACGTTGTTGACAAGCCCGCTCCGGCTCAAGGCTTCCCACGCGCCGAAGAAGACGAGTGTGCCGACGATGCCGGCAACCGTGTTGCGACTCAAGGTGAGCGCCATCCCTATTCCGCCGTCTCGAGGCCGATCGCGCGCGCGACGTGTTCATACAATTCGTTGAAGCGAGGCGATGTCCGGCGGCGCGGTCGTGGCAGATCCAGCCGGATATCTTCCACGATCCGGCCTGGGTTCGGCGACATCACGATCAGCCGGCTGCCGAGCACGAGGGCCTCCGCGATGTTGTGGGTCACGAAGAGGATGGTCGGCCGCTCCTGGCTGTGGATGTCGAGCAGCTTTGTTTGCAGCGCGCTGCGTGTCATCGCATCCAGCGCCGCGAAGGGCTCGTCCATCAACAGCAGCGACGGACGCGTCGCGAGCGCACGCGCGATCGCGATCCGCTGCTTCATGCCGCCGGAGAGCTCGAAAGGATATTTCGGGCCCGCTTCAGGCAGTCCGACGAGCTTGAGCAGCTCGCGCGCGATGTCAGCCCGCTCACGCGCCGCCCGGCACGCCATCCGTAACCCGAACTCGACATTGACCTGCGCGGTCAGCCAGGGAAACAACGAATAGTCCTGGAACACCACGCCGCGCTCGGAACTGGGACCCTCGATGGCACGGCCATCGACGCGAATGTTGCCATGTGAGGGCGCGATGAATCCGGCGAGGATGTTCAACAGCGTGGTCTTGCCGCATCCGCTCGGACCGAGAACACAGACGAACTCGCCGCGATCGATGGTAAGCGTGATATTGCCGAGCGCCGTGGTCCGGCCGCGGTCGGAATCATAGACGTGGCCGAGTTCGACGCAGGAGATCAGCGGTTGATCAATGGCGACCGGAGCCGCGATTTCCACCCTAGCGTTCATGCAGACCGTCTGCCCTATTCCTTGCGCGCCTGGTCGAGCAACGACGTCACCACGACTGTGCTGAAATCGGGAATCTTGGCGTCCGGCCGCACCAGCTTGCTGTCGACGGCCCATTTGGCCTGTTCCTGAAGCAGTGAAACCAGCGCGGGTTTGTCGAGTTCAAGCTTGAAGTTCGCCCGCTTCCAGAAAGACTTTGCAATCGCCGGATCGAGCTTGATCCGTTCGGCCGTCAGCGTCGCCGCGGCCTCCGGATTCTTCCTGATGTTGTCATCGGCCTCGATCAGCGCCTTCAGCGCCTTGACGAGCAGCTCCGGTTTGTTGTCGATGGTCGACTGCAACGTGATGATCGCCGAATAGGTGTTGTACAGTCCCTCCGAGCGGATGATGTGGAACCTGTCCTTGCCTTGCGCGATCGCTTGCGACAGATGCGGCTCGGTCCAGATGAAAGCATCAATCGCCCCGCCCGAAAGACTGCTCGCGAAATCGCCGGGGTTGAGACTGACCGCGGTGATGTCCGACCACGACAGGCCCTGCTGCTGCAACAGCTTGAACAGGTAGTAGTGTGCGTTTGTGCCCTGCGAATAGCCGATGCGGCGTCCCTTGATGTCCTTGGCAGACTTGATGTCCTTGATGGCGACGAGATCGAAGGGCTCGTGCCGGTTCAGCGTGCCGATCACGCGTACCGGCAGTCCGTTGAGGGTGGCGAAGACGACAGGCGTCTCGGCCGCCGTGCCGATCAGCACGCCGCCGCCGACCAGCGCGTCCAGCACCAGCCGGCCGCTTGCGAACGTCGACACTTTTGGAACAAGGCCCTGCTTCTCCCAAGTCTTGTCGTGATCGGCGACGAAGAATTGCCCCCAACCAAGAGCGATCCCTTCGCCGATGGTGATCTCCTGCGCGCGCGACGGCGCCGTCGACAGCACCGTGAGCGCCCCAAGCGCTATGGCTGCCAGCGCTTGCGCGAGCCTTCTTCGTCCGACAAGTGCAGCAGCAATCGATATCACGTTACGATCTCCTCGTGTAAGTCGGCATGATTGGAGTTGGCGGCCGCCCGCAGATGGCGAGCGCCAGTTGGCAAGTCGCTTGCGCCGTGAAAGCGTTCGGCAACGGACGCGGCGCGATGGTCTGCGAATGCCGGCGCGATCACCGTGATCCCCTGCGGCAGGCCATTGGGCAGGAATCCGCTGGGAACTGCGACCGCCGAGAGATCCGCTAGGTTGACGAAATTCGTGTAGGTCCCGAGCCGCGCGTTGAGCGTGATCGGATCCGCCTCGACCTCGTCGATGCGGTAGATCGTGCCAGTGGTGGGAACCACGAGGACGTCGATCTGGTCCCATAGCTTTGCCACCCGCCGTTTCAGAATGTTCAGCCGCTGCTGCGCAGCGAAGACGTCCGCCCCGGAAATGGTCTTGCCACCGGCGAGGATGTCGCGCGTGACCGGAAATAGCGCGGCAGGCTGCTCATCGACGATCCGGCGCAACGCGCCATATCGCTCGGCAAGCCACGGCCCCTTGAACAGGAGATCATTGATCTCCGTGAACGGCGCGTAGTCGATATCGACCTTGCTGCCGCCAAGCTTCTGCAGCCGTTCGACCGCGCTGCCGAATAGCGCCGCGGCGTGGGAGTCGCCAAAGAATTCCAATTGGCTCGGGACGCCAAACCTGAATTCGGCCGGCAACTGGCTGGACGCTTCAAGCGGCTCTGGCCGAGAGAATGGATCATCCTCGTCATAAGCTCGCGCAACCTCAAAGGCCGCCTGCGCGTCCCGAACAGTCAAGGCGAAGATCGAGAGCGTCTCGATCGAGCGGCAGGCTGCGACCGTGCCGACGCCGCTGATCAGCCCGCGCGTCGGCTTCAACCCGACGACATTGTTGAAGGCCGCCGGCACCCTCCCCGATCCGCCGGTATCGGTGGCGAGCGCGAAGCTGACCAGGCCCGCGGCGACAGATACGGCTGCACCCGAGCTCGAGCCTCCCGGGATATAGGCGGCATCGAAGGGATTTCGCGCCACGCCATAGGGCGAACGAACTCCGATCAGGCCGGTCGCGAACTGGTCCATGTTGGTCTTTCCGATCAGGATCGCGCCGGCCGCCAGCAGCCGTTCGACCGCTGGATTGTTCCGCGTGGGCACGTAAGAGAAGGCCGGACAGGCAGACGTCGTCGGAAAGCCGACGGCATCGATGCAGTCCTTGACGCTGAACGGAATCCCCCACAACGGAAGCGCCTCGCGCTCGCGGCTGGACATGGCTTCGAGCTGTCTTGCACGCGCGAGCGCGTCATTACGCCTGACCACACTGATCCAGACGCCGTCGGCGCCGCGGCTTTCGATCTCGTGCAGAATCCGCTCCACCACGACTGACGGCGTAAGCGCGCCGCCCGCGTAGGCGGCCGCCAATTGCGGGAGCTCGAGACGGAGGTCGCTGATGGGTTTCGTCATGCCGAATCTTTCAGCCGCGCGAACGGACGCGCCTGCTCGAACGCCCGAGCGGCGCGCAGCACGGTGGCATCGGCGAATTTCGCGCCGATGATCTGCAGGCCCACTGGCAGCCCCTCCGAAGTGAGCCCCGCGGGCACAGAAGCTGCCGGCTGCTGCGTCAAGTTGAACGGATAGGTGAATGGCGAGCGGATCGGCCGCACGACAAGATCGGTCTCCGAGGCCTCAATCGCGGAGGCTGGATGAGCGGTTGTCGGCGTGAGCAGCAAGTCCCATTGCTGGTGAAAGCGATTGAAATGCCGCCCGAGTTCCTCGCGCCGGTCAACGGCCCTGAGATAGGTGACGGCGTCGATCGGCCGCCCCTTCTCGGCAACTGCCTGCAGGCCCGGCTCGATCAACGCACGGCGATCGGCGTCGAACGAGGCCACCAGCTTTGCCGCGCCCGCGAACCAGAAAGTCTGAAAGAGGTCGATGGGATCCTCAATGCCGGGATCGACCTGCTCCACGATTGCGCCGAGATCCGAGAACGCCTTGGCCGCGTCGGCGACAATCTGCGCAATTCCGGGATCAACCTGCGCATAGCCAAGCGCCGGGCTGAACGCGACGCGGAGTCCTCTGACGCCTTGGTCGAGATCGGTGCGCCAGGAATTCTCCTGCGCCGGCAGCGCGTTCCAGTCGCGCCAATCGGGACGCGCAATGACGTCGAGCAGCAGCGCCGCATCTCGCACCGTGCGCGCCATCGGCGTGACATGGAAAAGCGAGCCGTTCTGTGACGGCGGATAGACGGGAACGCGACCGAAAGTCTGTTTGAAGCCGAATACACCGCTATGGGCCGAAGGCAGCCGGGTCGAGCCGCCTCCGTCGGTCGCGACATGAAGCGGGCCAAAGCCAAAGGCTGCGGCGGCGGCCGACCCGCCGCTGCTGCCGCCCGGTGTATGGGCGAAATTCCAGGGGTTGCGCGTGATCCCTGTCAGCGGGCTGTCGCCCAGCCCCTTCCAGCCGAATTCCGATGTCGTCGTCTTGCCCAGCAGCACCGCACCATGCTCACGCAGCCGCGCGGTTGCAGGCGCGTCCTCGTTCCACTCCTGGGCCGGATCGACGGCGCGGCTGCCACGCAGTGTTGGCCAGCCCTTGGCCAGGATGAGGTCCTTCAGCGCAACCGGCACGCCATCGACGAGACCAAGCGGCTCGCCGCGTTGCCAGCGATCTTCGGATGCCCGCGCCGATGCATTCGCGCCATCGGCGTCGAGCAACGCAAACACATTGACATGCCTGTCGAGTCGCTCGATGCGGTCAAGCACGGCTTGCGTGACCTGGACCGGCGAGAGAGTTCTTGCCCGGTAGTGGTCGACCAGTTCGACCGCTGACAGCGCGGTTATATCATCCAGCCCTTGTTGCTGGGATCCTGGATTGCGCGCGGAAGCAATCTGAGCAGGCATATCGCATCGCCTCGTCTGGAGCTAATTATTCGCCGAACGGATTATCGCTAGGCGGTCGGGCGCGTGCGATTCAGCAATTAATTGCGACGCGACCACCGGTGCAGCCAGAACGCAAGATCCGGCATGCCGACGAACACCACGTCGAAATGAAAATCTACGAAGCCGATGCAGGGCAGCGGAGTTCAACTGAGCTTCGAACCTCAGGAACTTAAGCGGCGGCGGAGTTATTGATGAATATGTGGGAAAGCATACCGTTCAGCGAGATACTGAAGGATGCGCTCGGATGAGTCGATGAACCGCTTGCCGTTGGCGATCTTCGCGTCGGCCGGCACCGGGTGCGTATCATCAAAGACCAGCACTGGGAGTGATTGATGCTGCTCTCCGAGAATGTCGACGATCGCGGTCCGCGGCCGGTCGAACGGCAGCCGCTGCACCTCGATTTGGGTCGCCAACCCGGGGAAAGATCCGAGAAGTCCCTCGATCGCATTGCAGTGCGGGCAGACGAAGAAGCGGCCAGGCCGGGCCGGATCCTCAAATCCAGGCTTGAGCAGGAATAGACGGTCGCCACTCATGACTGTTTGGCCAATGCTGTCTTGCGCCAGACGCTGAATGTAGAAGTGAGCGCTGGCCAGTCAATGAAATGAAAGGAGCTTTCTTTTGGCGCACAAATGACTGTCGTGTCGCTGCAGGTGCGGCAGCTGGAAGGTTCATCGCTTCTCGACTTTATTTCCGTGTCCGACGATTCGATCTTATCTCGAGGCGCATCTCCTGGCGTCACGGCGCTTCGAAACTCCTGGGTTATCGCTGGCTTCAAACAACCGCACACAGGGAAAACCATTCTCGCTCGTCATTGTCGCGTGAAATTTTGCTCTCTCAAACTTCGGATTTCCGCGATTGCCAGCGGCGCGACTTGTCACCAGAGTGCGGCAGGATTTCCGCTTCTTGCTGACAGGTCCTCGATGTTGCGCTCGTCTTCCCGTTTCCCGGCCGCAGACCGTTCTTCGCCATCGCTCGCCCGCCGCCGCTTGCTCGCCAGCCTGGCAGGCGCTGGCGCGACTGCCCTGTTGGGTCATCGCGCAACTGCCCAGCAACCACTGAAGGGTGTCCTTGGCTACGGCAGCGTGGGCTACACTTGGGCGGTGCCTTACATCGCCGAGGCCGCAGGCTACTTCAAGCAGCAGAATATCGAGCTATCGACGTCCTCCTTCGAGTCTGGCCGCGACGCCATGCAGGCACTGCTCTCCAGCTCGGCGGACTTCTCCGCCTCAACGGATACGCCGCTGGTGTTCGCGGCGCTGTCCGGGCTGCGGCCGGTGGCGGTTGCCAACTACAGCCGCTACTCGCGCGACATGAAGATCGCGGTGCGCAGTGACGGCGCGGTCGATCCGAACACGCCGGCCAGCCTGAAAGGACGCCGCATCGCGACCCGGATCGGCACCTCCGGTCAATATCTGGTCGCCAGATATCTCGAGCTGGCCGGCCTCAACGCCAGCGATGTAACCATCGTCGACCTTGCGCCGAACAACATGGCCACCGCCCTGACCCGCGGCGACATCGATGGCTTCTGCTGGAGCAGCCAGACGGTAGCGGTGGCGCAGCGACAGTCCGGCGGCAAGGTCGCGGAGATGACGTTCGACGGCATCGAGCGTTACTTTCAAAGCCATCAATTGCTGCTGACCACCGAATCCGTGATCGAGAAGAAGCCCGAACTGGTTCAAGCGACACTGCGCGCGCTGTTCGCCGCCGAGGAGAGGATCACGACCGACCGCGACTGGCCTCAGTTGATTGCCGAGCGCATCAAGACGCCGGCTGCCGACATCGCGCAGGCGACTTCGACGTTCACCTTCAAGATCGGGTTCGACCAGCGCTTCATCGACGATCTGGTCTCGCAGGCCGAATGGGCGATTACGGCTGGCCTCACCAAGCCACCCAAGGGCGACCTGCGCACGCTGCTGCGGTCGCTGGTGGTTGAAGGGCCGACCAAGGTGTTGCGTCCCGACCGCGTCACCTTGACATGAGCGGCGCCCTGATCGAGGTCGCCGCAGTCTCGCAGATTTTCGCGGCACGCGACGGCTCGCCCACTTTCGCGCTCCGCGACGTCTCGCTCACCGTCGGCAAGGGCGAATTCGTCTGCCTGATCGGTCCCTCCGGCTGCGGCAAGACCACGCTGATGCACCTGATCGCCGGCTTCATCACGCCGACGCGCGGGCGCGTGAGTTTCGCCGGTGCGGCGGTCACAGGACCGGGCCCGGAGCGCGGCGTGGTGTTCCAGGAATATGCCCTGTTCGCGTGGATGACCGCGCGCCAGAACGTGGAGTTCGGCCTGCGCATGCGAGGCTTTCCGCGTAAAGCACGGACCGAGCGTGCGCTGGCGGCGCTGGAGCGGGTGGGCCTCGCCCACGCCGCGAACAAATATCCGCACGAACTTTCCGGTGGCATGCGCCAGCGCGTCGCCGTTGCCCGGGCGCTCGTGGTCGAGCCGGCAGTGCTGTTGATGGACGAGCCCTTTGCCGCGGTCGACGCCATTACCCGGCAGGCGCTGCAGGAGGATCTGTTGCGGCTATGGCGCGACAGCGATCTCTCGGTCATCTTCGTCACCCACAATATCGACGAGGCTGCCTTCCTCGCCGAACGCGTGGTGGTGATGAGCCCGCATCCCGGTGCGATCCGCGCGGACATCGCCATCGACGCACCCTACCCGCGCGACCGTGGCAGCGCCGCCTTCGGCGCGCTCTATCGCGAGATCTCCGCCGACCTTGCCGGAGGCACCCGGAACGCCGCATGAGTCTGGCCTCATCCGACAGAGCATTGTCGCCGCCGCGGGATGAATTGACCCCGAGCTTCGGCGCCGAATTCCGCGCAGCGCATTGGCGCGCCCGCCGGCGCGCTGTCGCGCTGCGGCTCGCATTGAATGCCGCCGGCGTGCTGCTGTTCATCGCCGCCTGGGAGGCGATCCCGCGCTGGTCCACTTGGGTCAACGAAGTGCTGTTTCCGCCGCCGTCCCAGGTGTTCGAGACGTTCTGGCCGATGCTGAAATCCGGCGAGATCGGCCACAATATCGTGGTCAGCCTGCGCCGCGCCGGAACGGGTTTTGGTCTCGCCTTCCTGCTCGGAATCGCGGCGGGCCTGCTCACCTCGCGCATCCGCTTCTTCCAGTACCTGCTGGAACCGCTATTGCACGGCTTCCGCGCGATCCCGACCATCGCCCTGGTGCCGCTCTGCATCCTCTGGTTCGGTATCGGCGAGACGGCGAAGCTCGCGCTCGTCACATGGGGCGCGTTCTTTCCGATCTGGATCACGACCCATATTGGCGTGCGCGATGTCCATGTCATCTATCTGCGCTCCGCCGCCTGCCTTGGTGCGGGACGTTTGGCGACGCTGTTCCTGGTGGTGCTGCCGGCAGCCCTGCCCTTCATCCTCTCGGGTCTGCGCCAGGCGATCGCGGTGTCGCTGATCGTGCTGGTCGCTGCCGAACTGTCAGGCGCTTCGGCCGGCGTGGCCTATATGATGTCGCAAGGTCACCAACTGTTCCGCGTCGATATCATGTTCATCGGCCTCGTGCTGCTCGGCGTCTTCGGTTTTCTCGCCGATCGGGCCTTTGTTGCGCTCGCCGGTTGGCTGTTCCCCTGGTACGACAGCGCGCGATGAGGCCGATAACACACGCCTTCGAGCCGCTGGTGTTGCGCAACGCCAGCATCATCACCTTCGACGAGGCAAGACCGCGCGCCTGCGCCATCGCACTCCGCAACGGCCTCATCGCGGCGGTGGGCAGCGATGCGGACGTAATAACGCCACCGGGCGCTCGCGAAATCGATCTTGGCGGCGCCTGTATCATTCCGGGGTTCAACGACACGCACGCCCATATGGAGCGCGAGGGGCTGAAGCATCAGCGCCCATCGCTTGCGGAAGCGGGTTCGGTTGCGGACATTCTCGACACGATCCGCGGGCTCGCGGCGAAGACGCCGCCAGGCCAATGGATCGTTACCATGCCGGTGGGACGTCCGCCCTTCTATTTCGACGGCGTCGCTTCGCTCGCCGAGAAGCGGCTACCGAACCGTTACGAGCTCGATGCCGTTGCACCCGATCACCCCGTTTACATTCCCGGCGTGTTCGGCAATTGGGGCAAGCCGCCAGGATATTCCGCGCTCAATACGCGCGCGCTCGCGCTCAACGGCATCGATGCCCGGAGTGCGCCACGGCTGGCCGGGATAGAGATCGAGAAGGACGCCCACGGCGAGCCTACAGGCATCATCGTCGAACACAACAACCGCCCCACAGTGGAGTTCGACCTGTTGCCGGCCGTGCCGCGCTTTGGATTCACGGAGCGGCTCGAGGGTGTGCGGCTGTCGCAGCAGCTCTACAATGCGAAGGGTACCACCAGCATCTACGAAGGCCACGGCTCGGCCGCCGAAACCATCTCGGTCTATCGCAGGCTCTGGGAGCTGGGCGAGCTCAGCGTGCGGGTCGGGCTCGTGGTCAGCCCGAGCTGGTCGGACCTCACGGAGGCACGGCGGATCATGCGCGACTGGCTCGCCACCGCGCGTGGCGCCGGACTTGGCGATCCCTGGCTGCGCGTTTCCGGCGTTCATCTTGCGTATGGCGGCGATCCTGCCGTGGCGCAGTGCGCCCGCGCCCATCTACCCGACACCGGCTGGAGCGGCTTTGTCGAGCAGGCCGTGACGCCGGCTGATTTTCGGGAAGCCTGTTTCCTCGCCGCTGAATTCGACCTCCGCCTGCACACCATCGTCGGTGACACGCTGCACGAGATCGTTCCCGTACTGCAGGCCGTTGATGCGCGCTTCCCGCTGCGCCCGCGACGCTGGGTGATCGAGCATATCGGCCGCGCCCGCGAAGCCGACATCGAGGCTCTCGCCCGCCTCGGCGTGCTGGTCACGACGATACCGACCTACTATCTGTGGAAGGGCGGTGAGAAATATCTCGATGAGCCCGGCGGCGGCAGCCTCGTGGTGCCGCATCGCTACCTGCTGAACGCCGGTGTGCCGCTGGCTATCGCCACCGACAACATTCCCTACGATCCCTTCTTTACGCTGTGGGTAAGCTGCGCGCGCGAAGAACGCCGCAGCGGTCGCGTGATCGGCGCCGACCAGCGACTCACGCCGGAGGAGGCGTTGCGCCTCTTCACCGTCAACGGTGCCCGCCTGACTTTCGATGAGCACTGGAAAGGTCCATTGAAGCCGGGATTCGCGGCCGATATTGCGGTGCTCTCGCACGATCCGACAACGCTGCCCGTGGCCCAGCTCAAGACGCTCGAGTGCCGGCTGACTGTGGTCGGCGGACGCATCGTCCATGAAGATCGATTGTAGTTCAGCCGACCTCTTTTGGCGCCCGTCAGGTGATGAGCAACGCGTACATCCATCTGCTGATAGTGTATGTCGTTTGGGGCACGGTCTATCCAGTGATACGTCTATCGCTCACGGGTCCGGACGCCCCCTCGCCGCTGCAACTGCAAGGGGGGCGCCTTTTCCTTGCGGCAGTCATCCTTGCGGCGCTTGCATCGTTGAGTGGCCGTCTTCGACCTGTTCCCTGGCATGACGTCGGACTATGCGTAATATGCGGTCTGTTGTTCTGGGTGTCAGGGAACGGCTTTGCGACCTTCGCCCTTCGTGAGCTGCCCTCCGGCTGCGTTACGATGGCCATGGCAACGATCCCGCTCTGGACGGCTCTGTTCCAGTTCTGCGCAGATCGCCAGCCGATCGGGCGTCCGCAGATCGCGGCTCTGGTGCTCGGTTTTGCGGGGATGGGGATTGTATACGTTCCAGCTTTTTCCGGTGGAGTGGAGTCCCATCTGGACAAGCCGATCGAACTGACGGCGGCTTTTCTTGCGCCTGTCACCTGGGCGATCGGCTCCGTCATTCAGCAACCGTCCCGCCTGAAAATCAATGTCACGGCGGCGGCGAGTATCCAGCTTGCGGCCGGCGGCCTTGCATGTATCGGCTTGGCTTGGCTCGAGGGTACGCCGTTGCCGAAGCAATTGCCGCCTGGTCAGGCGCTGGCGTTCGGATACCTCGTGGTGTTCGTCGGCGTGCTCTGCTTCAGCTCCTATCTCCGTGTCACGAGGATGTTTCCCGCCCATATCGCGGCCACATTCGCCTACGTCAATCCGATCGTGAGCGTGCTGTTGGCCAGCTATCTGCTTGGAGAACGACCTTCGGCGCTGTCGCTTCTCGGAGGTGCGATCGTCATTTCCTCGGTCGTCATTCTGCTGTTGCAGATCACGCCCGCCGACAAATGCATCTCGAACGGTTAAGCGGTCAGCGGTGATACTCCATGCGCAGTTCGGCACTCCACGCTACGATGTTCAAATCTCCGCGCTCCAGCAGGGAAGTCTAAACGTCGACCTTGAAGCCAAGATCAATCTCCGATGCGGGATGACCACCTCTAAGTCCCCAATTCTCGGCTGGCACCTCAATCAAGATGATCTTGATCTCCGTCGCCGGCACCCCGAGCGCGGACAAGTTCGCGACGAGGGCTCCATATAATGCGCGCTTGGTTTCGAGCGATCGCCCTGAAAACAGCGTGACCTCGATGCGTGTGTAGTGCTCCGAGCGACCAGTCGGGACGATCCGGGTGGCCGCGTCGTAAATGTCCAGAACGACGTCGCGGTCGTAATCAGGTATCTTAAGCACGGAGAGGAGCGCCGACTGAACAGCCCCGATAACCCCCTCCTCGCTATTGAGAGCCCATGTGCCCGTCGTGATCCGCGTGCTCGGCATTTTGAAACTCTCCTGAGAAACAGAGGTAGAAGGTCATCGTTGTTTTCTACGGCTGACGACGATATCTGCGAAGCGACAATGAGTGGATGCGGCTATCTTATTTCAGGAAAGCCGAGTTCGGCAGCTTCCCGCTCATATTCGGCCAAACGCTCGTAGCCGGCGGCATCGGGCACCGACAACCCCGTGAGCTCCAGCGTTCCGCGTATGTCGGCGATCTGCGGATCATTCAGGATCTCCTGCAGCGCCTCGGCAAGGGCCACGGCGTCGGATGCCGCAGTCTTCACGGAGGTGACGAAAGGCAGCGAGGGACTGGATACGGTCTCGTCGATGATCCGGTACCGTTCCGCTGCATCGGGCCGAAACTTCTCGAAAAATCCCCAAGTCACGCTGTCGATAGAGCAGATATCGATGCTCCCCCTATCAAGACGCTCGAGGCTCGCCACATGCCCGCCTGTGATGACGACCGAGGAAAAGAAGGGCTTGCCGCCTGCAATCCGCGCCAGTGATAGCCGGGGCAGGTTCATTCCGGAGTTCGACAGCAGGCTATTGCAGCCAAAGACCCGCCCGCGCAAATGTTCCAGGCGTTGGGCCGGATCACCGGCACGGACTATAAAGAAGGCCCGATGGGTGGATCCCACGCATCCAGGGAACGCATAGTGCGGGGTAGCAAGGATAAGCCCTCGATCGCGATAGTGCTTGAACAGCGGATAACCGCAAACCTGGGTAAAGAAAACGTCCGGGCCGATGCCCTCATCGGATACGACGCGATTGCTATCCAACCTGATTTCCGTCGTATCAACGCCCTTGACGCGAAGCCGTCGCTGCAATGCGGCCAGGAAGGCCGAATTGGCCACTTCCATCTCGGGAAGCGCGTACATCGGCAGGCTTGCTGTCCGTGTCATTTCGTCATTCACCCTCGATCTTGACCGATTGGACCCTTCGCAAGAGCTTGCCTCGGACGGCAACTGTCGGACGGCTCGCACGCAGCCGACTCAGGATGCCGGAACCCTTCTCACGCGGCTATCCGGATGAACCGGGATGAAAATCGGCGTCACCAGCCAGCGACGCGCGATCTCGCCGTAACCTCGAAACACGAAGCCGCCATTGTGGGCCTGGATGCGCTCGCGGTGCTGCCGCCATACGCGGGGGACTTTCCACCACGGCAATGTCGGGAAGACATGATGAACGGCGTGAAGGTTGTTCCATAGAAACAGCAGGCCGAACACCCAGTTCGATTCGACCACTGCAGTACGTTCGCTGGGCCGCTCACCCCAGCGGTGCTCGGTGAAACTGCGCATCATGCCCAGCATAAGGCCAGGATAGACGAACTCTGCGAGGTACTGCAAAGCGGACATGTCGAAGACTTCCGCCACAAGCAGCAGAACCAAACCCACTCCAATGAGGTGACGCGCCCATATGCCGACATTCGCGGTGTCACCGCTGATCATCTTACCGACTTCCTTGACGAAGAAGTGCGGGGTGCGCAGGAACGGGCCAATGAACAGGCGGCCCAGGAAGGTCTGGTTGACGATGAGTAGCCATCTCGACAGATCGCCGTAGTCCTCCCAATCTTCCTCCTCGTGATAATACGACTCCGTATCCTGCCGCGGATACGTCAGATGGCTGTTGCGATGGTGTTGCGAATGCAATCGACGGTACAGCTCGAAGGGAAACCAGATGCCGATCGGTGGCCAGACCAGCGCACGACGCAGCCACTTCGGCAATCCCCGCATGCTGTGAATCGCCTCGTGCTGCAGCGAGAAATGCCACTGCACGACGTAACCCGCGAGCGGCGCCGTGATCCACCAGGGTACATAGCGATGCGACGCGAGCAGAAACAACCAGCTCGCATAGCTCACGGCCGCGACAAGCAGCGTCGGCCCGTCGTGCCGCTCGAACCATGATTCAGAATCAGGATCGCCGATGGTGGCGAGCAACAGGCGGCGTGTCGCGCGGTTCGAGCCAACTGGTCCGGCATAGCCGATAGTCCCATGATCATCCGGAACAAAGGTCGAATCGTTCGACGACATACGTCCTCCGCTGTAGGCGTGAAATATAGTGCGCGGGCCCTGCAGCCCTCGCCTCAACCTCATTGCCAATTGATTGCCACGTCGCACGTCCCGGGCAGGACGCAGAATGAAGTCCCTGACCATGAGGCTCGGGTTCGGCCTGGTCAACGAAATGAATTTCTTAATGTCGGAAGCGCCGGAGAAGCACGCTTCACGACTTCAGTCGCTGCTAGTCGTTCCTTCGCACGTACAAATATATGGGTCGCGCAAACGATAAATTGGAAAATGGATTTCTCGCTGTGTTCCGCTCTATGCGCAGATCGGACTCTGCACGAGTGCGACCATTGACGCGGCCGACAACATCGCGCGCACTCAAATGCAAGAGATGAACCATCGCAGCTAAAGAAGGCTAACAAGCCCTTCCCGCCGCATCGGTCGGTAACCGATAAGTGGGCAGTCGCCTTGGCGACGACGGTCCTCTTCAACCCCGCTACACTTGTCCCCTCTCACCAAGGAGGGAGAGTTAAAGCTACGCTGCACCGCGGCTCAGAAAAACACCAGCGTCCGAACCTCGATGCTCTCTCGCGGCGGAGCACCCGGTGCAACCGGGTTCTCGAACGACGTGTGAAACGATAATCGGGCGCGGCCGTCATTGGCGCTGTCATGTATTCGGATCAACAGCGCCTCGTCGGTTTGCATCTCGGAGAAGTAGTACCAACGGTGAGTTGGCTTGTACTCCACTCTCGAGGTCTCGCCACGAACATGCGCATAAACGAGATCGCTGAAGATCAGGTCGTCATCGGTGAAAGTTCGCGCATCGCACAGCGCCAGCGGCGAATCCAGCACAGGACCACGGACCGGCCGCCACACATTGACGATGCCAAACCTGCGCTTCAACAGTTCGTCCGCTTCCGCCCCGAGGTGATCGCGGACCCGGCGCGGTGCCGAGTTTATCGTATGATCGTTATGCACTTGTCGCGATGGTGTAGCCAATCCCGGCAGTCCGGCGTTGCGCAAGTTGTGGTCGAAGATGAAGACGCGGCTGGCGCCGAGCTTGTCGCGCAATAGCTGTTCGACCTCCGCATAGTAAATGCCCTTAATCTCCTCCCGATCGTAAAAACTGTTGACCGCGGTCGGTGCCTTGACGAGCGCGAAGCCGTTGCGGTCGAGAGTGAACTCGGCCTCGCGACCGCGCGCGTCCTAGATCAGGACTTCCCGGTGATCGTCGATGCCGTTCCATTGCGGCACGCCGGGAGGCGGTTCGATGCGATAATAAACAGGCTTTTCCGGACCGCGCTTAAGGTAGTGAAGCGTCGCGGTGAGGTTTCGGGGGCCAATGGCTTCGTCGAGTGCCATGATTGTTGCTACTCCACGGTGGTTGTTACGCTGGCCTCGCAGCTATCGTGCTACGACCGGAATACGCCGCACGCCGGCTCGGAAATCTCGCGACGATCCCGTTCTTCTTTATTTTAACGCCAAGGCGCCAGAACGTCAGCGCGGCTATCTACCAAAAAGTTTCTTTCGACGCATTCGGCTCCCCAAAAGATGCACAGATCAGAGAAAATTTCCCTTCTGTGACAACTCACTTAAATCCAGGTGACTGGTGGAGACCTCGCTAGTGGTCTTCGCGTGCCTGAATCGTGCGGGCGAATACCGAACGCCGTACGTGTTAGATTTTGGTCGCCGCTCCGATTAACAGCGCCTTCATCGCCGTGCCCGTCAGGGCCATCGGAATTGCGTCCTTTGATGCTGCGCGCTCGAGCGCAAGGCCATGCGATAGAGCAAGCAGCGTCGTGGCGAGGTCGGCGGGCGCGAGGCGCCCTTTCTTGCCGAATTTCGCAAACGTCCGCTCAATCAGGCCGGATAGCGTTTGACGATATTCGGCATACGTCCGGACAAAGGCGTCGTCGGCCTTGTTTGCGCGTGATACGCGCAACTGGAACTCGGCCATCAACAAGCACCAATCGGGACTGTCGCCAAGCTCAGTGTACCGTGCGGCCGCTTTTTCAACTAGCTGCTCGAAGCTGTTACTCGTAGTCAGCATCGCTTCAAAATCGCCCAGATCCCTCTCGAGGTGTCGCTTGAGAAGCGCGAGAAAGATTTCGTCCTTGTCGATGAAATTCGAATAGAACGCGCCGCGCGAGAATCCGGCATTTTCGGCAATCTCATCCACCGACGCGCCTTCGAAGCCCAGCCTGGCGAAGCAGGCGGATGCCGAGCGCATCAGCAACTCGCGCGTCCGTGTCTGACTCTCCTCGCGATTCAATCGCTTCGCCTTCCGCATTGGTCCTCCTGTCGCGAGCCGAATCCCAAGGCTTGACAGACTAACAGCTTTGCACTCAGATACATTTATGTATTTGGATGGTGATATGTATGAGATGCTGGGAAGTTCAGTCATTCGACATTGAAGGGCTGGCGCTCGGGGAGCGGCCTGACCCGGTCGCGGGCAAAGGCGAGATATTGGTGGAAATCGATGCCGTCTCGCTGAATTATCGCGACCTTGCGATCGCACGCGGCGTTTACTCGCCCTGGCAGCCGCTCCCCATGATCCCTGCCTCCGATGCTGTCGGCCGGATCGTCGCCGTCGGTCCGGATGTCGAGCGATGGCGCGTCGGCGAGCGGGTAATCGG
Source organism: Bradyrhizobium sp. Arg237L (assembly GCF_029990105.1). Classification (NCBI taxonomy): domain Bacteria; kingdom Pseudomonadati; phylum Pseudomonadota; class Alphaproteobacteria; order Hyphomicrobiales; family Nitrobacteraceae; genus Bradyrhizobium; species Bradyrhizobium sp. Arg237L. The sequence continues at coordinate 100,678 of NZ_JAQMIL010000020.1, forward strand.
CTGCTACATGCAGGGCTGGGACCGAGGGCCGAGCGAGCCTTCTGACCGCACCCGCACGCTGGGTTCGCCGCTGGACGGCGTGCTTTGCGAGCGCCGCGTCTTTCCGGCTAATTTCGTGGTCCGCGCGCCCGAGCGATTGACGGACTTCGAATGCGCAACGCTTCCTATCGCCGCGCTCACCGCCTGGTGCGCTCTCTTCGAACTTGCCGGCGCAAAGCCCGGCGAAACGGTCGTCGTGCAGGGCTCCGGCGGGGTGTCGACATTCGCTGCGCAATTCGCTCTCATTTCAGGTCTGCGCGTGCTGGCGGTGTCGCGTTCCGCGGCCAAGGCTGCTGCAATCCGCAATCTCGGTGTGGAGCATGTGATCCTTGCCTCGGATACACCTCAATGGGGCAAGGAAGTCGTGCGCGCGACACACGGACAGGGAGCGGACGTGATCGTGGATGTGGGCGGTGATGCCACGTTCGCCCAATCCGTCGCTGCAAGCGGCCAGAACGGTCGGATCATTGCCGTGGGCTTTCTCGGGGGTCTGTCGACCCAGGTCGAGCTTGGTCCGGTGATTTCCAGGAATCTTACGATCCGCGGCATCACCGTCGGGTCGCGCGCCAGCTTCGAGGCGATGCTCTCCTTCGTCGAAACGGCCACATTCAAGCCGGTGATCGACAGCATTTATCGATTCGAGGCGGTGCCGGAAGCCTATCGCCGGCTCGCCAGCGCCGACCAGCACGGCAAGATCTGTATCAATGTCAGGAGCGCTCGATGACGAGGCTTGCCGAGTGGTGGAGTGGCGGTTCGACGATCGAAGTTGATGGACACGCCATCTTCACGCAGGTGGAAGGGAGTGGTCCGACCGTCGTCTTCCTTCACGGTTTTCCGACCTCCTCCCACGATTGGGCCGGCGTCATCGCTTCTCTACGCGACTGCTACCGCTGCGTGACTTTCGACTATTTGGGCTATGGCGCCTCCGAAAAGCCGACTGATGCGGATTATTCGGCGCTACTTCAAACCGACCGTGCGCTCGCGATTCTTGCATCCCTCGGTGTTACAGAGGCCGATGTCGTCGCGCACGATCTGGGCGGCATCCTGCTTCAGGACATTCTGCACCGTCAGTTCGGGGGCAGGCTGGAACTCGGTCTGAGGCAGGCGATCTTCATGAACTCATCGGTCTATGCTGGGCTTTACCGTCCGAGTCCTGCGCAACTCGCGCTCGCCGACCCAGTCCAAGGGCCGATGATCGCGCAATCGATCTCCCGCACAACGCTCGAAGACGCGATGGCGCCACTGTTTCCGTCTCGCCAGCTTGCGGCCCCAGAACTCGATGACATGTGGGACGCCATTCGGCGCGCAAACGGACAACTGCTCTGGCCGCAGCACCTGGTCTACATGGCCGAACGGTCCAGGCTGTCCCGGCAGTGGGAAGCCACACTGTCGCGGACCAGCATCAAGCTCGGCTTCGTCTACGGCGCCGCCGATCCCATTTCCGGCGGCGCGATTATCGAGCGCGCCAGCGCGGAGCTTCCGAATGCCCGTGTGACCGCACTTGCCGATCTTGGCCATTTTCCGCAGCTCGAGCGGCCCGACGAAGTGGCCGACGCACTCGCCGAACTCCTGGGTTGATCCATGAATGTCGCGGAAGCCGTCGAACAGCGTATTTCGGTCCGATCGTTCAAATCCGATCCCGTCACCAAGCAGCAGGTCGTGAGGCTCCTCGAGAAAGCTGCGCGCACGCCATCGGGCGGCAATCTGCAGCCATGGCGCGTTTACGTGCTGGCCGGCGCCGCGCTTGACGAACTCAAGGGGCGCGCAACTGCAAATCCGCTTGGAGAGCCTCCGGAATATCAAGTCTATCCAGCCTCGCTGTGGGACCCGTATCGGCGCCGGCGCTGGGAATGCGGCGAGGATCTTTACACCACGATCGGCATTCCGCGGGAAGATCGCGCCGGCCGACTGCAGCAACTGGCCCAAAACGGGCAACTATTCGGCGCGCCGGTCGGCCTGTTCTTCTGCCTCGACCGGAGGCTCGGCCCGCCGCAATGGGCCGATCTTGGCATGTTCATCCAGACGGTGATGCTGCTTGCGGTCGAGGATGGTCTGTCGACCTGTGCCCAGGAATACTGGTCGCGTTATCCCCGGACGCTGGCAGACCTACTTGGGCTGCCGGTCGAGGAAATGGTGTTTTGCGGGATGGCCTTGGGATACGCGGACGAGCATCCCATCAACACGCTCAAGACCAGACGGGATCCGGTTTCCGATTGGACCGCGTTGCGCGGCTTCAACTGACGTCACCAGCCGACAACATTGCGCCAGGCTCAGTCAGGGCGTTCCAATCCGGTATTGCCCTGGTGGAGGCGCGCCGTTGACCGCGAAGTCGCCCACAACGCGATCTCGATAGATACGCGGGTTGTGCGTGGCGATCGTCCGGGCATTTCGCCAGTAGCGATCGAGCGTGAGATTTCGAGCGGTGGACGACGCGCCGAGCGCATCGAAAAGAATGGTGGTTGCCTCCAGGATCAGATTGGACACCACCGTGACCGCCTGATCGAGCTCGATCTCCGCGATCGTGATCGCGGCCGTCTTGCGTTCCTCATCGTCCGTGAGATGAGCTTCATACGCGCGCTGCAGTGCCTCGGCGACCTTGAGGACGATAGCTCCCGCGGCATAGGCGTTGCCGCGGACCCTACCGACGACCTGAAGAATCTGCGGGTCCGCAGCCGCACTGCTCGCATTGCCGTGACTGAAAATACGGGTGCGCTCCTTGACGAGCCGACTCACGTCGCCTGCGGCAGCACGGCCAATGCCCGCCAGCGTCGCCAGATGAACAAGCTGATAGAACGGATTGGAATATCTGAACCGTTGGGCGACGGAACTGATATGATCAGGCTCCACCGGCGCGTCAGTGAAAATCGTCGTCCCGCTGGCCGTCAAGGCCTGACCAAAGCCATCCCAATCGTCGAGCACCTCGACGCCCTTGGCGTGCCGGGATACGACCACGCCGACCTGCTCACCGTTCTCGTGCTGCGCGGCGACGTTGATCCAATCGGCAAACAGCGTACCTGTCGTATAGTACTTGCGGCCATTCAGAACAAAGCCGCCATTCTTGCGCGAGACCGTCGTCGAAAAGACTTGCAGCTTGCTGTCGCCGACCTCGGTATTTCCATTGCCAAAGAGCGTCTTCTCGCCGATGCGACCGAGCCATAACGCGCGGCGCTTCGCATCGGATGAATTCAGAACGTCCTCAGTGAAGCCAAAATGGGCGCGCAGTGAGTTTGTAACATTGGAATCCGCCTCAGACAGTTCGATCAGCAGATTGAACAGCTCCGGAAGCGTGGCGCCGGCTCCTCCGAACTCCGTCGGCACACGAACGGTCGTGAATCCCGCTGCGCGCAGGACCTTGATTTCATCGTAAGGCAGCCGATGTTCAACATCCCTCGCGGGTGCTGACGACCGGATCTGCTGCAACAGCGGCCGGAACGGCTCCGCCAGTTCTTCGTAGCGCGCGCTTGGGCCACTGCCCCAGCCGAGGTCTATCTGCGTCATGTTTCATTCTCCCCGGCTCACGCGAAGCTCGATGCTCGAAGGACAATCGACCAGTCTCGGAGCACGTTGAGAGCACCAACGAGCGAGTGCTTTGCTGATACTGAGGTTACGTCATTGCCGTCGATAATCCACTGAAATTATCTACTAAAAATTCTTGATCGATTAGCCTGGCTTGGCGTGAAACTACCGTGGAATGGATTGCGCTTTCTCTACCCGCCGAACTACGGCTAAAACGACCATCAAGGCGATGGCATCGTCTTTCGCGCAGCGAAGAAGCTGCCCGTGCCTGCTCCGGATCGTCAACTAGGCCTTCGATGCGTTCGTTGGCGCTGCCGCCGTCCGCGGCAAGAGAGCGAGATCCTTTGAAGGCGGGCAAAAGACAAGCTGGGTCGGACAGCATTGAATGCTTGGATCGGCGTGTCGCATCATTCATTTCATCCACCATCGACACGACATCGCAAATTATTTTTCAAACTTTGCACGCGGACATCTCGCTGGCCGATTGCGTGTTGCGTTTGCACAGGCCAGCGAATTACATCGCTGTTCAAAGAGAAACCCTGTGATCTCGATGATCGGATGACGCAAGAGCACACATGCGCTCGTCGCTATGCGCTTCAGGCGCTGTGGGATGACTGGCAATTCCATTTCATTTTTCTTCTACCTGGACGAGTTCGTTTCGAGAACACGCGGCTCCTCCGCTTTTGCCGTTCAAATCACGTAACCAAGAATGACAAGGATTAGCATGAGAGGTTTGCACAAGTGGGTCGTCCGCAGCATGGCCGCATTGGCGCTCATGGGGACGGTGAATGCGCAGGCTACGACGGCCAGGGATGACAAAGAGACACTCGTTTACCTGCATTCCATCGAACCCAAGACGCTCTACCAGTGGTGGACGCAGGCCGAGTACCCGCGCCGCCAACTTCAGGACAGTCTGGTCTTCCTGGATGGCGAGGGCAAGCTGCACCCTTGGTTGGCGAAGACCTGGAAGCAGAACGGCACGGTCTGGACGTTCACCCTGCGCGATGACGTCGTGTTCTCGGACGGATCGAAGTTCAACGCCGAAACGGTGGTGAAGAACGTCGGATTCTGGCTCAAGATTTCCACCTCGGTACCCGACTCCTTCTTCAAGGAAGCCAAGGCCATCGACGACAACACGGTGGAAATCCACACCACTATTCCTCAGCCCTGGCTGGCCCACCTGTTGTCCAGCGGTGGCTTTGGCGTGAACTCCGCGCCGTCGCTTGCGCGCGACCTGAAGGAGATCGGCGAGAACCCGATCGGCAGCGGCCCATTCGTACTGAAGGAGTGGAAGCGCGGCGAAGAGATCGCGCTGGCGCGTAACGATAACTATAAGTGGGGTCCGGCTCCCGGTCACGCCGGCCCGGCTTATCTGAAGACCATCCGTTGGAAGTTCGTGCCCGATGCCAACGCCCGCTGGCTGGCGCTGGAAAAGGGCGAGGCCGACCTGATCTACGACCCGCCTTCGGTCAAGTGGAAGGAAGCGAAGGACAAGTACCTGACGTCAACGCGTCATGCTCCAGGCCGCGCCCAGACGCTTTCGCTCAATGCCGAATTCGGTCCTTTCGTGGACAAGCGCGTGCGCCAGGCGTTTGCCTATGCCAGCAACCGACAGAAAATCGTGGACACCCTGTTCCGCGGCTCTGTGCAGTACGAGGGCAACGGCGCCTTATCGCAGACCACGCCTGATTACATCAACCTGGACGGCGCCTATCCGTATGATCCGCAGAAAGCCGTCAAGCTGCTGGAAGAGGCGGGTTACACCACGGTCAACGGCGAAGGCTACCGCGTCAACCAGGAAGGCAAGGTGCTGGAAGTACAGTTCCCTGTCTATCCGACGATCGTCAGCCCCGAGGGTTATGCCTCGCTGCAGGCGCTGCAGGCGGAAGTGAAGAAAGTTGGCTTCAAGATCAACCTGATCGCCCTCACCCCCACCGACTTGGCTGCCGGCCGCTACACCAAGCCGGACGAGTACCATGTCTATCTGGGTTACTGGACCTGGTATGCGCCTACGGTGCTGTCCATCAACTATCGTCCCGGCGACGGGTCCCCGACCGGCACCATCTTTGGCCGCCAAAACCTGAACCAGATTTTGACGACCGGCAGTTCGCCCAACCCGCACAATCGCGTGCGTTCGCGCGACTGGAAGCTGCAGGAAGACATCATCGACGCGCACCGTGAAGAAAACCCGGAAGCCCGCCATGAAAAGCTGGCAGCCATCCAAAAGCACATCAGCGATGAGGCGCTGGCGCTCGGGTTCTATACGTCCACCTGCAACATGGTCGGCCAGAAATACCTGAGCGGCCTGATTCACAACATCTTCGGCCCGATCTTCTACGATCTGAAGAAAAACTGACTCGGGAAAAAGCGTGAGGGACATAACCGCGCATCAGGCGACCGTGCCGGCGGCTGACCTGCTGGGGAATCCGCCATCAGATGTCTGGCAGCAGGAGGACGAGGCCGCCGGCGGCAAGAAGGCATCCGGCGTCGGTCGTGCCCTGCTCGGCAAGTTGGGCCAAGCCCTGTTCACGCTGTGGGCCACGGTGACGCTGCTGTTCATTGCCCAGGTTGTGTTGCCCGGAGACCGGGCAACCATTTACCTGAACGTGTATGAAGGCTACAGCGTGACACGCACGCTGGAGGAGCTTGCCCCCATCAATCGGGAGTTCGGTTTCGACCGTCCCCTGCTGGAGCAATACGCCCGTTATGTAGGCGGCGTGCTGCGCGGGGATCTGGGCATTGCCCTGCAAAGCCGGCGCAGCGTGACCGACCTGATCTTGGAGCAGATAGGCGCTACCGCCGAGCTGGCCGTGGCTGCTATCGCGCTGGCTTGGCTGATCACGCTGGCCTGGACGCAGCTCACCGCAGGCCGCGGGCCGCGGATTTCGCGCGTCGGCGCCGCCGCCGAGGCGCTGGTGGCCGGCATGCCGTACTACTGGCTGGGCCTGATGCTGCTATTGGTCTTTGCCGTGCACCTCGATTGGTTTCCGGTGCTGGGTGGCTCATCCCTGCGCGGGTTGTGGCTGCCGGCGCTGACGCTGGCGTTGCCTTTGGCCGGGTTCCTGGGGCAGGCCATCCGGGGCGAGTATGAGCGTGCGCTGAAGCAGCCGCATGTCCTGTCTTCCCGCGCACGCGGAACGGACGAGTTGCGCGTGCGGGTGGTTCATGCGCTGCGCCCTGCCCTGATTCCGGGCATCACCCTGACGGGATGGGCGCTAGGCACCCTGGTATCCGGCGCCGTCATCGTTGAAAACGTCTTTTCGCGCCCAGGCATCGGCGCGCTGCTGGTCTCGGCGGTCGAACTCAAGGAGTTCGAGCTCATCTCAGGCATCATCCTCATCGTGAGCATGGTCTATGTGCTGATCACCTTCGTGACAGACTGGCTGTACACGGTGGTGGACCCGCGCATCGGTTTCCAGCGCAAGGGACCCGCCTGATGTCGGTATTGAAAACACGGCTTCCTGCCAGCCTGGCGAATGGCTGGCTTGCCGAAGCATGGGCCGAGGCGGTCCGCGCGCCGTTGCTGGTGTGGCTATCGTGGCTGGTGATCGCCTTGACTGTCTGGGCATCGATCGCGCCCGCCACGCTGGTGCTGCATGCGCCGCTGGAAACCGACCTCGCCAACGTGCTGGTGCCATTTACATGGGACCATTGGCTGGGTACGGACGAAATTGGCCGCGATCTGTATTCGCGCCTGGTGTATGGCGCACGGGAATCCTTCCTGATCGGTCTGCTGGCCATCGTCGTCGCCATCGTGCTGGCGCTACCGCTCGGCTTCTTGGGCGCGTTGGCGCCCTCGTTCGTGCGCCTTGCGGTGGATCGCTTTATTGAGATCCTGCTGGGCTTTCCCACGTTGCTGGTCGCCCTGCTGTTCGTCACCATCCTGGGGCAAAGCCCTCTGAATGTGGCGGTTGCTGTGGGCATCGGCTCCGCTCCGGGATATGCGCGGCTGATACGCGGGCAAACTTTCCTGGTGCGTAACAGTGGCTACGTCGAGGCTGCCGCGGCGCTGGGACATGCTCCGGCCACTATCCTGTTCCGGCACATCATTCCCAACGCCACACGCCCCCTAGTGCCGATCGCCGGGCTTGGGGTGGGCAAGGCCATCGTGTGGTCGTCGAGCCTGTCTTTCCTTGGGTTGGGGGTCAAGCCGCCATCATCGGAATGGGGAGCTTTGCTTGCCGCCGGCAAGGGACAGTTGCTGGAAGCGCCCTGGCTGCTGGTCGTACCAGGCACCGCAGTGGTGCTGGTAGCGCTGAGTTTTTCGACTGTCTTCAGCTACATCCAGGCGCGATCCGAAGGGGCATAAGACACGACCATGCCGACGGATGACGTGCTGTTCCGGGTGGAAAACCTCAACGTCGGATTTCGAACGGCGCGTGGCTATCGACACGTCGTCAACGACTTCAACCTGACGCTGCGTCGCGGTGAAACAGTGGCGATCGTTGGCGAGTCCGGCTCGGGCAAGACGGTGGCTACCCGTTCCCTGATAGGCCTGGCCGGCGACAATGCCGTGATCGACGCGGACGTGCTGCGCTATGGCGATCTAAATTTGCTCAAAGCCAGCCGACAGCAACTGAAGGCGGTGCGCGGCGCTCAGGTAGGTTACGTGCTGCAGGATGCCTTGGTGTCGCTGGATCCGCTCCAGCCGATCCGCAATGAAATTGCCGAACCGCTCCATGCACATGCCCGCCTCTCGAGAGCGCAAACTCACGACAGAATTCTGCGACTCCTGACCGAGGTAGGCGTACCCAACCCCGAGATACGCAAGGACCAGTATCCGGGGGAATTGTCCGGCGGTTTGCGCCAGCGTGCTCTGATTGCGACCGCGCTGGCGCTGCACCCGCCGGTCATCATTGCAGACGAACCCACCACGGCGCTGGACGTGGTGGTACAGGCTCAGGTCCTGCGTGTGCTGGAACAACTGATAGCCGGCGGCACCAGCCTGATCCTGATCAGCCACGATCTGTCGGTGGTGGCGCGGCTGGCCGACCGCATCCTGGTCATGAAGTCCGGCGTGGTGGTGGAAAGCGGCACGCGCGACGAAGTGTTGCGTAATCCGCGGCACGCTTACACCAAGGCCCTGATCCGCGCGATTCCGAGCGGCGACACCCGCGGACGCCGCTTGAGTGCATCAGCGCCCGCCTCGTTCGGGCAACGCCCGACGGGCGGTCCGCGGCAGAACGAACCCGGCGAAGTCATCCTACAAGCCCGCAACCTGAGCAAGACTTTTCGTGGCCCGGACGGGCAGCGGCTCAAGGCCGTCGACAATGTATCGTTCGATCTGCTCAAGGGCGAGGTGCTCGGCATTGTCGGGGCTTCCGGCTCCGGCAAGAGCACGGTGGCCAGACTGCTACTGGCGCTGGAGAACTATGACGAAGGTGCCGTGCTATATCGGGGCATGGAGTGGTCCCGGGCCGACGCAAGAACCAAGCGACAGGTACGCGGTAAGATCTCGGTCGTGCACCAGGACCCGTACAGCTCTTTCGACCCGCGCTGGAATGTCGGGCAGATACTGAGTGATGCCCTGCGCCTGCATGCGGGGCCGCATAAAGTGACTCACACCGATATGGTCGGCCTCTTGGAATCGGTGGGCCTGAATGAAGGCCATCTGAAAGTGCTACCCCTGCATCTTTCCGGCGGGCAACGCCAGCGAGTGGCCATCGCGCGGGCGCTGGCGGTAAAGCCGGAAATCCTGATCCTGGATGAAGCGGTGTCAGCGCTGGACGTGAGCATCCAGGCGCAGATACTCGACCTGCTGGAAGATCTGAAGGCGCAATATGCCCTGAGCATCATCTTCATTTCGCACGACCTTGGCGTCATTCATCACATGGCCGACCGCGTGCTCGTGATGAAAGATGGGGCCGTGGTCGAAACGGGTGATGCCGTTGGTATTTTTCTTTCGCCCCAACATCACTACACCCAGGGCTTGATCGCCGCCTTGCCACAACTGTAAGCGCGCTTGTCATTCGGCCTGCAATATTGACCCCCTAAGCTGGGTAGGGGAATCGCATATGGGCTTAGAGGGGTATTGCATAGCGGAGCGAATTGGATTCTTCGGGTGTCTCCCGATTCCCGAAGGAGACCAAGATGCGCAATCTCAGGCGGATGTTTCGACCGCTCAAGGATCCGCGTGCCAGCAACGCCCAACACAGTCTGGTGGACATCCTCGTCATCGCCTTGGCGGCGACGCTGGCCGGCGCCAAGACCTGCACCGAGTTCGAGTTCTTCGGCAAAGGCCGAGAGGAGCTGTTGCGGCGGTTCCTGGAACTCGGACACGGCATTCCCAGCCACGACACGTTCAGCACCGTCTTCCGTGCACTGGACCCGAAGGGTCTGGAAGCGGTCTTGCGCAAGTTCAGCAAGGGCTTCGGCGTCAAGGGCGTGGTCAGCATCGACGGCAAGGCGCTGCGCGGAGCCTTCACGCGTGGCCGGCGGGCCGCGCCGCTGCATATGGTCAATGTCTGGGCGGCAGGCACGCGCATGGCGTTGGCTCAGAGGAAGGCCCCCAATCGCAACGAGGTTGCCGGCGCTCTCGAAGTCCTCGCCCTGCTCGATCTGCACGGCACCCTTGTCACCGCCGACGCCTTGCATTGCCGGCCCGACACGGCGCAGGCCATCCGCGACCGGAAGGGCCACTATGTGTTGGCCATCAAGAGCAATCGTGGCCGGCTCTTCAAGGCCGTCAAGGCGCTGCTCGATGCCGCCCGAAAGCCAGCGCGGGCGAGCCAGCGAAGCACCACAGCTCACGGCCGCGTCGAGCGCCGGCGGGCCATCGTCGCGCCGGCACCACAGTTGGCGAAGCAATACGGCTTCCCCGCTATCGCTGCCGTCGGCCGCATCGACAGTTGGCGCGCCAACGCCGGCAAGGCTGCCAAGCACAAGGTCCGATACTTCCTGGCCTCGCGCCTGCTGTCGGCCAAGAAGCTGCTGGAGGTCGTGCGCGCCCACTGGGGCATCGCGAACAACCTGCACTGGGTCCTCGATACGGTGTTCGACGAGGATGCCTGCCGCAGCCGCAAGGATCACGCGCCGGAAAACCTCGCCGTCATCCGCAAGCTCGCCATCAACATCCTGCAGGCAACGCCAGGACCTGCTCGCATCAGCCACAAAATGCTCCAGGCCAGATGGAACAACGACTTCCTTCTCTGCGCCCTCGCCCATATGCGATAGCCCTACTAAGCTGGGGGATCGGCGTCCAAAATTGACCCCCTACAGATTGGTCTGTTGCGCTGCCTGCTTTGGAACGAAGCAGGTGGTGGGGGATGCTGATCGTGGAGACCATTGCCCGGATCCGGCGCGAGCACTTCATCAAGGGCAAGACGATCAAGGAGATCGCCCGTGACCTGAAGCTGTCGCGGAACACGGTTCGGAAGGTGCTGAGGTCGGGAGAGACCTCGTTCGAGTACGAGCGGCAGTGCAGCCACGACCAAAGCTGGGGCGGTGGGCATCGGAGCTCGATAGGCTATTGGCGGCGAACGCGACCAAACCGGCTCATGAACAGCTGACGCTGATCCGGATCTTCGAAGAGCTGCGCGGCCGCGGCTATGACGGCGGTTACGATGCGGTGCGGCGTTACGCCAGGCGGTGGAGCAAAGAACGTGGGCAATCGACTGCGGCCGCTTATGTCCCGCTGAGCTTTGCCCCAGGCGAAGCCTACCAGTTCGACTGGAGCCACGAGGTGGTCTTGCTGAGCGGCACCACGGTGATGGTGAAGGCCGCCCATGTCCGGCTCTGTCACAGCCGCATGCTGTTCGTGCGGGCCTATCCGCGGGAGACGCAGGAGATGGTGTTCGACGCCCACGACCGGGCGCGTTCGCCCTGTTCAAAGGCACCTGCACCCGCGGCATCTACGACAACATGAAGACCGCCGTAGAGACGATCTTCGTCGGTAAAGGGCGTCTCTACAATCGCCGCTTCCTGCAGATGTGCAGCCACTATCTGGTCGATCCGGTTGCCTGCACGCCAGCGTCGGGCTGGGAGAAGGGGCAGGTCGAGAACCAGGTCGGGCTGGTCAGGGAACGCTTCTTCACGCCGCGGCTGCGGTTCAAAAACCTCGACGAGTTAAACGCCTGGCTGCTCGACAAATGCATCGCCTACGCTAAGGCTCATCGCCATCCGGAGCTGGTCGATCAGACGATCTGGGAAGTGTTCGAAGCCGAGCGCCCCAAACTCGTTCCCTATGCCGGCCGCTTCGACGGCTTCCATGCGGTGACGGCATCGGTCTCGAAGACCTGCCTGGTGCGCTTCGACAATAACAAATACTCCGTCGCAGCCAGCGCAGTCGGACGACCGGTCGAGGTTCAAGCCTATGCCGATCGCATTGTGATCCGTCAGGATGGACGCATCGTTGCCGAGCACCCGCGATCCTTTGGTCGCGGCGATACTGTCTACGACCCCTGGCATTATGTGCCGGTGCTCGCCCGCAAACCCGGCGCCTTGCGCAACGGTGCTCCCTTCAAGGACTGGGTGCTGCCGGCCGCGATCGAGCGGATCCGGCGCAAGCTTGCCAGCACCGACGATGGCAATCGGCAGATGGTCGACATCCTCAACGCGGTGCTGACTGACGGTCTGCCCGCTGTGGAAGCGGCCTGTGCCGAAGCGCTCGGTCACAGCGTCCATTCCGCCGATGTCGTGCTCAATATCCTGGCCCGTCAACGTGAACCCGCCCCACCGGCCAACATCATGACGCCGACCGCATTGACGCTCCGTCATGCACCGATCGCCGATTGTGCCCGCTACGACAACCTCCGGAGGACCATCTGATGGAACGAACCCAAATCTTCGACCTCATGGGCGAACTCAAGCTCTACGGCATGAAGGCTGCCTTCGACGAGATCATGGCAACTGCCGTCAAGCGCCAGCACGAACCTCAGCGCATTGTTGGCGACCTGCTCAACGCCGAGATCAACGAGAAGCAAGCCAGGTCGATCAAATACCAGCTCACCATTGCCAAGCTGCCGCTTGCCAAGGACATCGCCGACTTCCAGTTCGACGGCACGCCAATCAATCAGACTCTCGTCAATGATCTCGCGGGCGGCGGCTTCATCGCTCAGCAGCGCAACGTCGTGCTGGTTGGCGGCACTGGCACCGGAAAGACCCACCTGGCCATTGCCATTGCCAGAAGCTGCATCCGATCCGGTGCCCGCGGCCGCTTCTACAACGTGGTCGATCTCGTCAATCGCCTCGAGACCGAGACCCGCAACGGACGGCAAGGACGGCTCGCCGAGCATCTGACCCGGATGGACTTCATCGTGCTGGATGAACTCGGCTATTTTCCCTTCGCCCAGTCCGGTGGCCAGCTCCTCTTCCACCTTGTCAGCCGGCTCTATGAGCGCGCCTCCGTCATCGTGACCACCAATCTCGCCTTCGGCGAATGGCCGAGCGTGTTCGGCGACGCCAAAATGACCACGGCGCTGCTCGACCGGTTGACCCATCACTGCGACATTGTCGAGACCGGCAACGATAGCTGGCGGTTCAAGAGCCGAGACGACGATCACGCCACCCGCGCTCGTCTCGCCTCCGCTATCCCGGCCAGCTCCGACGAGACGAGCGCTACCAGCAAAACCCGCCGCGCAAAGGCGTCAAAATTGGACGCCGATGAGGGGTCAAATTTGAACGCCGATTGACAATCATCTGTTCAAGCGACGGCAGTTCGGAGCGATCCAGCCGATAGTCGCTCGTCCAGAGCCGGCCGCGCGTAGGCGCCTCCGTGCAGTGCAGAAACGCCTCGACGCCGGCGACGATGATTGCAAGCTTGGGTGGTTTGCCGTTGACGGAACTAGGCTGGAGGAGCTCCTACGAGCGGTGCGACACGGAGGCCGCGCTCGCGACTGGCGCTGGAAGCGACGCAGATGCCGATCGAGGATATGGCCAGCGTGACCGGCTTCGGCTCGGCCGGTGCGCTGAGGCATCATTCAGAAGACGGCTGGGTACGAGCCCCGCTCGCTATCGTGCCATTTTCAAATCGGCTCGCTCGGAGACTGGGCCGTGAACCCATAAATCGGCCGAGCTGACGGCTCGCGAGGGTCCGCTATGCCCCGGTAGCGATCAACTTCCGCATCGCAGCGAAAATGATGCGATGGGCCACTACCAGAAATCAAGCCATGTCTGCGCCGCCCCGTCATCTTGCGCTCAATTCTTTCGATACGCGCCTCACAGCGCTTCAGCGGCCTTCGCTGCCATCGTCGCGTGGGCCCACCAGACGAGCTCATCCAAGGCCAGCTTCGTGGCGGCAAGCAGGGTTGCCTCGATGTCTTCGATGGGCTTGTTTGCACCCATTGGGGAGGTCGACATGAAGTCGGCGCCGGGACCTGTCAGGGTTTCACGAATCGATAGGCGAAGCGATCGGTCTCGCCCTTGATCAAGGGATCGAACACCTTGATCGAGTGCGGATCGTCCTTGTTCGCGAGCATGGTGCTTTCCCCGTCCAGTACGAAGCCGGCCGCCTCCACCTCCTCGCGAACGGATGCATGCTCAATCCGATGCAGCGACTGGGCGTCGCTCGTGCCCGCCCCGACGGCGGCGGCGTGGTCTACGATGACGTAGGACCCACCGGGCTTCAGCCGCTCGTAGACAGCTCGATTGAAGTGGGCCGCCGTCGCTCCCCTGGCCTGGATCAGCGCGGTGTGGAGATCGTGATAGAACAGGTGCAGCCACAGGACATCCGCTGGTTGCGTGGCCTCCGCCATCGCCACGAGGTCCGCCGAGACGACTTCGACGTTCTCTCGGCCCGGCTCCTTCGCGAGCGTCCGCATGCGGCCGACCGGATCGTTCTTGAAGTGGGCGACTTCGGCCGGCACGAAGCCGTAGACCCATCCTTCGGGTCCTACGACGTCGGAGAAGAGGCGGGTCCAGTCGCCGTCGCCTGGGTAAACGTCGATGACGATGGAGCCCGCATCGACTCGTGCGAACCGGATCAACTCGGATAGCTTGGATTGGTCGTACATCGGGATCTCCTTTACGGTTGGGCATTCGACAAGCGCGCGGCGTACGAGGGGGCGATCCACGGCGGATCCACCGTCTATCGCGAACCGACGGCCGCAGATCGCCAGCGCTACGCCGGCCCGGACGCGTCCAACTGCGCGGCCCGCGCCAGTGCTTGCGTGTCGACGTATTCCCGGATGTTGGTCAGTCTGCCGTCCCGGACCGTGACGGCGAAGATCCAGTCGTCCTCGAACGTCTTGTTCGTGGCTTTGATCTTTCCCCTCGCGAAGCCGACGACCAGGACCCGGTCTCCTTGCGCTACGAACTCCCGGGGTTCCGTGGACGCTTCTATCGACTTGGATGCCGTCTCAAGCAAATCCGCCAGCCCTGCGTGTCCGCGGTGTGTTCCGGCCAGCGGCCACTCCTCGCCCGGGATGATCCACTCGATGTCCTCGGCGACCAGCGCCAGCAGTCCCTCCCTGTCATCGCGGCCGATCGCGGCGAAGAAGTCCTTCACGGTTTGGATTTTCTTCTCCGTACTCATGGGAATTTCTCCATTTCGCTCCGATCGGATCGCGCTCGATCCGATCGCGTGCGTCGTGTCCCTGCCGGTGGGGACGTCGTGTGTTCATCAGTCGAACTTGACTAGGTCCTTGAAGATCAGTTGACCCCAGCTATTTCCGCGCGCCTGGACTAGCAGCCCACCTTCCGAAAGCCCGCCAAGTTTGATCGGCGCGAAGCCGAGATCTTCCGCAAGCGCACCAATCTCCGCTGCGGCGTCGTCATCGTCGCTCGCCAGGAACACGACTCTTCTGCCACCATGTACGGCCGGATCTTGGTCAAGGACGGCAGCGGCCAAATGATTGAAGCCCTTGACCAGTCGACCGCCAGCGAAGGCCTGCGCGACGGCCTTGGACGAAGGTTGTCCCCCCCCCCAGTTTCTCAGGGGACACGCCGTAGGCATTGGTCACATCGACGATCGTCTTCCCCTGCCAGGTGGGCAGCGCCTGCGCGACATCCTGGTGCGACTCGAAGCGGACGGCCAAAAAGACGATGTCCGCCTTGACCGCTTCCGCCAGTTTTTTGGGAATGATCGTGGGTCCGATTGCGGCCGCGGCGGATGCAAAGCTTTCCGGGTCGCGCGTGGTTGCAACCGATACTTCGATGCCATTGCGGGCGAACGCTTTCGCCAGGGCCCGGCCGATATTGCCGAAGCCGATAATTGCGTTGCTCATGATGTTTCTCTGATGTTGTGTTAATGTCGGCGTCAGACCTGCGCCATGCCTCCATCGACGGCGAGATCAACGCCGGTGATGAACGAACTTTCATCGGAGGCGAGGAACGTGACGGCAGCCGCGATTTCCTCTGGCTTGCCCCTGCGACCCATTGGGATCTGTGAAGCAAATTGGCCGGCCGCTTGCTCGGCTTGCTCAGGGGTAAGGCCCGTCGTTGTCTCTAAGGCAGGGGTCTCGGTTGGTCCGGGGCTCATCGTATTCACGCGGATTTTTCGGTCTTTCAGCTCCAGCGTCCAAGCGCGCGAGAAGTTGCGCACAGCCGCCTTACTCGCGGCGTAGGCGCTAAACCCTGGCAGCCCCAACACGTTCGAGACGGAAGAGTTCAGGATAATCGAACCGCCGTCTTTGAAGAGGGGAAGGGCCTTCTGCACCGTAAAGAACAGCCCCTTCACGTTCACATCGAAGGTCTGGTCAAAATGGGCCTCAGTAGCTACCGCGAGCGGTGCGATCGTCCCCGCGCCCGCGTTTGCGAAGAGAATGTCGATGTGACCATGTTTCTCTTTCACGACGGCATAAAGCCGGTCCAGATCTTCCAAGCGCGACACGTCGCTCACGACCGTCGTAACGTTTCTCTTGATGAAGGCTGCAGCCTCCTTCAGGTCTTTCTCTCGTCGCCCGGTGATCACGACGTGCGCACCTTCTTCCACGAAGCGCTTGGCTGTGGCCAACCCAATCCCGCTGCTTCCGCCCGTGATGACTGCGACCTTATCTTCCAGTTTTTTCATGATCTTTTATCTTTCGTTATGTGGGCCAGGCACGGGACCGCGCCGGGGGTCAGAGTTGCGCTAAGCCGCCGTCGACGGCGACTTCGCTGGCGGTCATGAAGCTGCTGTCCGACGACGCGAGAAAGGCGGCCACGGCCCCGATCTCCGCCGGATCGGCCATGCGCTGGAGCGGAGTCATCGAGGCGAAGACCTTCTGACCCTCCTCGCCGAGCGCTTCCTTCGCGAGTTCGGTCGCTGTCGCCCCGGGCGACAGCACGTTTACCCGGATGCCGCTGCCCTTCAGGTCCTCCGCCCAGGTCCGTGCGAGGTTGCGCACTGCCGCCTTGCTCGCGCTGTAGGCGCTCATTGCCGGGGCGCCCGTGGTGCCGGCGCTCGATCCGGTCAGGATGATCGAACCGCCATGGCCCATCAGCGGCAGCGCCTTCTGGACCGTGAAGATCGTACCCTTCACGTTGGTGTCGAAGGTTTCGTCAACGTGTGCGGCGGTGATCTCGCCGAGCCGAAGCTGGCTTCCCGCCCCGGCATTGGCGAAGACGATGTCGAGGGATCCGCGCTCGGCCTTCACCGCCGCGTAGAGTCGGTCGAGGTCGGCCAGATCGGAGACCGAGCCCTTCACCGCGCGGGCATTGGGCCCGAGGTCGGCCACAGCCGCGTCGAGCGCTTCCTGTCTGCGGCCGAAGATGAAGACGAAGGCGCCTTCATCGATGAAGCGCTTTGCTGCGGCGCGGCCGATGCCGGTAGCGCCGCCCGTGATGACTGCAACCTTACCCTCAAGCTTTCCCATAACTTCTCCTTTCGTGGTGTCGGAACAGCATCTGCCCCCGAGAACCTCGACATAGGTCCGCCGGCGTCGGGCGTTGAGTGCGGAAGCGCGCACATCGGTGGTGCGAAATCGATCCGGCCGGACGACTGGCGCCAGCCGCGATGATCGCTGTCCGCCGTTTCGGAATTGGCCCTTGCTTGGTCGGCACAGGCTATGATGACCGCCCATACTGCTGTAGGAGGCGTAGATATGGAGACGCGCGTCTTCGGGCGCGACCAGAGCGTGCGCGGGCGTCTGCGGGTGACGCTGGCGCCGCCGCTC